>JAGQLL010000022.1:0-8722 GCA_020429395.1 Candidatus Dojkabacteria bacterium
GTGACATAGCCGTTCATTTTTGCCGACATTATTAGTTCGTCAAAATAAACTCTGACTTTTGGATAAGTTTCAAAAAAGCCATTAATGTAGTTTTGTGCAGTTGTATTATCTATATCAAGTCTTTCGGATAAACCATATGAAGAAATCCCATAAACAATTCCAAAATTTATTGTTTTTCCTGCCCTTCTTTCTTCTTTTGTAATATCCTCTATGGGCTTATTCAAAACCTGAGAAGCTGTTAGTGCATGGATATCGACATTATTAGTAAATGCATCAATTAATTTCGGTTCACCAGACAAATGTGCCAACAGTCTTAATTCTTGTTGTGAGTAATCAAAAAATACAAACTTATTACCATCTTCAGCAACAAAAGCTTTGCGCACCTCCTGTCCCAAATCACTTGATATCGGAATGTTTTGGAGATTAGGCTCGGTAGATGACAACCTACCAGTAGTAGTCACATCTTGATGAAATTTTGAGTGAATCCTTCCAGTTTCTTCATTCACCTCTGCAACCAGCGTTGATGTATAAGTGGATTTTAATTTTGATAACTGTCGATATTCTAAAATTTCTTTAATTATCGGGTAGCTATTTTTTAAATTAACTAATATTTTTTCGTTTGTAGAAAAACTGCCATTCTTACTTTTTTTCGCACCTGGCAATTTCATCTTTCCAAATAGTACTTCTCCCAGCTGTTTTGGCGATGCAATATTAAATTCTTCGCCCGCAAGTTTATAAATATTTATAATTTTCTTATCAATCATCTTCGAAATTTTCTTTTCGAATTCATTCAAATATTTAATATCCAACTTAATTCCAGTGTTTTGCATCTTAGCCAGTACGAGACTCAAAGGTAACTCTACTTCATTGAAAAGTTTGTGAATATTCCAATCTTTACTATTAAACTCTTCAATTTTATTAGAAAGGCATATATAAAGATCAGACATCATTAATATTTTCTCATTATCATCATTAACCGAATTGCCTGAGCCCAAGTACTTTATAAATAAATCATCAAGTGAGAGTTTTGAATTAGAATAATCTAGTAAATGCGCAACAAGCTTAATATCAAAATTAATTGGAAGTGGTTTTATCCCCTTCTCTATATGAAATAAATTTAGAGTTTTAGAATCATTAACAATAACTTTTAAAGTATCTATATTGTCTGTTTGTATTTTTTTTAAGTATTCGTTTTCATTAACATTTAAATATATTTTTCCTTCGTTTTGAAAATACATATTAACTACTGTACAACTTTCTTGTTCATTCTTAAAGATTTGTATAAACAGTCTATTGGTCTTTTTCGATATTGTGGTATTTTGTTGTACAACTGTAACAGTTTTTGTCATTTCCTCGCCCCCCTTCTTCTCCACATCGAAGAGGTTTGGTTGATACGTTTCCAACTCATGCTTTAATGCCTCTTTTTTAGTATCGAGTTTCTCAAGTCTACCCACTAGTGAGTGGAATTCTAGGCGGACAAACCATTCTCTGAGTTCGGCAATTTTATAACCCGAGATCGCGTGATTGCTATAGTCAATCCTTACAGGCACATTTGTATCAACACTTGCCAATCGTCTGCTCAGAAGCGCAATATCGCTGTTTGAGGTCAATTTTTTCTTAACCGTATTTTCTAATTCATTTAGATTTTCAAAAACATTCTCTATCGTTTTGTATTTGTTTAACAATTTTTTAGCAGAAACTTCACCTATTCCTTTAACTCCGGGAATGTTATCTGATGTGTCTCCTCTTAAACCTTTATATTCTATTATTTGGCTAATTGTATAGCCTAGCTTTTTTTCTGCCGTTTTAGAGTCATGTAGAGCCGATTTTTGAAAAGCACTTCCTGACAAAAAAACTTTAACTTCTTCATTGATCAATTGAAGTAAGTCACCATCTCCTGTAACTATTATTTTTTCTATCCCCTTCAATTGATCTGATTTTGAAATGGTTCCAATAATATCATCTGCCTCATACCCATCTTTTTCCAACACAGTAATATTTGAATCTGTAAGAATTTCTTTTATTAGTTTAAACTGCTCTATAAGTTCGGGGTCAATTTTTTTTCTAGTGGCTTTATATTCGGGAAACATTTTATGTCTAAATGTTTTTTCTTTCGAGTCAAAGGCGAAGAAAACCTGACTAGGTTTAAACTTATCTATCACTTGTAATACAATTGAAAAGAATCCAAATGTAGCATTAACTTGAAGTCCTTTGGTTGTAACCAATGTTTTAGGATACGCATGATATGCTCTGTGGATTATGGCGTTGCTGTCGATTAGGAGGACTAATGGTCTATTCAAAATTTGTTCATAATATCTTCACATTATAGCAAACTCACATATATACTGTATAATTCGAGATATGATAGAAGCCGAAATCCAAACTGAAAAGCCAATAAAAGTAATAGTTGTACTTTCTCATGGTGCCTATGGCTTAGATGGGCAGATGCCAGTACCTTCGGAGAAATCTTTCGATCGTGCATTCGCAGCAGTTAGTTTATATCAGGAAACTCTTAGGGAAAATGATTTCAGTGATGTTGAGGTTGTATTTATAGGAGGATGGCGTGGGGATAAAAGACCCTCTACAGCCAGACTTATGTCAGATGCATTTCATCAACTTATAGGAGTAGATATTAATGCTTATCCCGATGATAAACCATTGATTCCAGTTTCCGTTCTGGGACAATCAAAAGAAACAAGAAGAAATCTAGAAGAATTATCTGAATTCCTGAATGATAGATTTGATCCAAAAAATACAGAAATTCAAATTGTAAGCCAACAATATCACAATTCTCAAGATAGAATAGATAGATTAGCAAATCATCTTTTAGGAGATTATGCGAATAAGACTAACTTTCTATCAGTTGAAGAACTTGAAAGTAGATACCCAAAAAGATTTGAATTCGCTCCAGAGATTAAGAGAACAGCTTCTATGGCAGAATTAGTTCACATCTTATTTATTGAAACAGGACACATACTAGATAAATTAACTGATAAAGAATTTACATTTGAAAGAATTTTTTATGATGGAATTGATCGATTCAGGAGAGGTAGTCACTATATCAATTCTATCGCTGCTAGGTTGACAAGAACGCCTACCGATAAGGAGAATCCCAAACAAAAGTCTAAGTCTGGTTAATTTCCAAAACTCAATGAAATAATTTTGACATCAGATTACTTGAAGAATGCGTTAAATTCTTCTGCGTCCAAAACTTCCTTCTCTAAGAGCGCATCTACTATTTTATCTAATGTTTTGCGATTTTCAGTAAGAATCTTTTTAGCATTCGCATAACATGACTCCATAATAGTCCTAACTTCGTCATCTATAACTTGTGAAGTTGCCTCGGAATAATCACGGTCCTCACCGTATTTGTGTCCCAAATAAGCAAGATTCTCTTCTTGTCCGTATTTCACAAGTCCGAGTTTTTTACTCATGCCGAAGCTTTTTACCATTTTCTTTGCTATTTCAGTAGCTTTCTCAATGTCATTTGAAGCGCCACTTGTGACGTCTCCAAATACTAGCTCCTCTGTGGCAAACCCTGCTACCAACGCTGTAATATTTGAAATCATCTTGGTTTTGGTTATTGAAACTTGATCTTTCTCTGCGAGAGGCATTGTATAACCAAGTGCCATACCCCTAGATACGATAGTAACCCTATGAACTGGATCATGTTCTGGAACTTTTTTCATCACCAATGCGTGACCTGCTTCATGATATGCGGTCATTCGAAGTTCTTTTTCGTCTCTTTTTCGTTTTTTGGCTGGTCCCATTTGCACTTTGTTTGAAGCTTCTTCAATATCATCAAATGTTATTTCATTTCTATTTTCTTTTGCTACTATAATTGCAGCTTCATTTAACATATTCTCCAAATCTGCTCCAGAGAAACCAACGGTTCTTTTAGCAACAAGCTCTAAGTCGACAGACTTTGCTATTGGTTTGTTTTTTGCATGAATTTGAATAATTTGTTTTCGACCTTCAATGTCTGGAAGATCTAGTACTACCCTTCTATCGAACCTACCAGGTCGCAAAATTGCAGCATCCAAGACATCTGGTCTATTGGTTGCAGCAATAACGATTACGTTTGTGTTAGGTTCAAAACCATCCATTTCAACTAGAATTTGATTTAAAGTTTGCTCTGTTGTGCCTGATTGGATTGTGGTTCCTCTTTTTCTAGCAACAGCATCAATTTCGTCTATAAAGATTATTGAAGGAGCTGATTTTTTAGCTTTTTCGAAAAGATCTCGCACTCTAGATGCACCTGCACCTACAAGCATTTCCTCAAATTCTGAACCTGATGTGTGGAAAAATGGTACTCCTGCTTCTCCAGCAATTGCTCTGGCGAGTAAGGTTTTACCCGTTCCCGGTGCCCCAACCATGAGCAACCCTTTAGGAATTCTAGCACCTCTATCTAGGAATCTCTTTGGCTCTTTTAAGAATAGCACTACTTCATTTAGTTCTTCTTTTGCTTCATCAACACCTGCTACGTCTTTAAAAGTAATATCTGGCTTACTCCCGAAAATCATTCTTGCTTTGGATTTACCAAATTTCATTAATTGACTTCCTGATCCTTGTATACCTCGAAACATCATGAAACCTAAGATTCCAAAACTTAGTAACACACCCAAAGTAATAATATCACCCCAAGGTACATTTGTTACCACTATTGATTTGAACTCAGTATTACCCTCATCAAACTTAATGCCTTCTTCTTGTAAGAACTTTGAGAAATCACCTGTTACCCCAGACCAATTAATAAACTCGTTTGTCACTGCGTTGTCACTTGCTTTTGCATAGAGTTCTCCATTCAAAATCCAGACATCAGTGATTTGATCTTTGGATAGGTCTGATACTATTTGGTCTTTTGTTTTAGACGCAGAGATATTTCTAAAATAGAAAATTTCAGAAATTAGTTTGCCTTGGTCGATATTCTCTTTGTTTAATTCGTCTGATAAATCAAAAGACTCTGTAATTGAGAAAACATAATCCGTGCCTTTTGTATTAGTATTTTCTAAAAGTATAAAGTCTTCACCAATATAAATATTCTTTATTGCTTCGACTCTCTCTCCTCTAGCAGTTGTAGTGATAAGTTCTCTAAATCCAACTGGTTTTAATAGGCTAATAAATTTATCTTTATCTATTTCTACAACATCTCCCTCAGATGAATTCTTGAAGTCAACATCATCAGGAACTGAATTCTTTATTTCTTCTGAATTTACTGATTCAAGAGTGTAAATATATTTTCCCCTTGCTGTTGCTTTCCCATCATCTCGAATTTCTACAACTGAGTACTTATTGCTTTTAACATTATCAATAAAATCAGAAAGACTGACTTCTTTTGCATCTGTTTGTGAACTAAAAAGGTTCATAACAATCGAGGAAAGTATAAACAATCCTATAATTAGTGATAATGTGTTGAAATTGAAGCCGATCCAGCTTTTTTTGGCTCGCGGGATTCTTTTTATCTTTGAGTTTTGTGTAATTCCATTTTTCATTTAAATCTCCTTTTATGAATATTAATAAATATCAAAAATTATGACGAGAGAGGGACTTGAACCCTCGACCCTCGGCTTATGAGTCCGATGCTCTACCAACTGAGCTATCTCGCCATTAAAATAACCGAAATCGATTATTAACTAGACTGACTAATGATTTTAACACAACAAGCACAAAGCAATAAACTACCTTTCTTGATATTATGGTTGTTTGGATAATTTAGAGAAACATTAAGCCCTCAACTAGCAGAAATACAGCATATACCAAGAGTAGAATAGCCCCCTCTTGTCTAGAAATATCATGCTTAGACTTTGTAAAATGATAGAATGTAGCGAATCCAACTACTGCGATGACAAGTGTTTTCCAGAAATTATTTACTGTAAGTACTTCACCACCGCTCATTAGAGTCATAACAGCGAAAATCACAACATTGACTGTTCCTGAACCAAGATAGTTTCCAAAAGCAACATCTTTCTTTTTGTCTTTTATTGCTCTGAACACTAATGATATTTCGGGGATATTTGTGCCTAAAGATAATACTATCAAACTAATGAAGAATGCTGGAACACTTAACAATGTTCCAAAATAGATTGTCTTATCAACAATTAAATTACTAGCTCCAAAAATCAATCCAATTCCAAGTAAGATTTTTAAAAGATCATGTAGTGAATATCTTTTCAAATGTAACATTTCGTTATCACCATCAAGCACACCTTTGTTTTTCTCCACAGTGAAGAATAATACACCTGCTAGAATTATTATAAAAATCCCTTCAGTCACGGTAATTCTTTTGTCCATAACCGCGATCAAAGGAGTTAACAATACAATAAACGCATAAATCAGTTTTGTTGATTCGATTTTATTGGTGAGCTTTATACCATTTCCAAGAACTGCAAATATTGGAATAATAAAGAAAAAAATCACAATAATACCTCCAATTAAACTACCCACAAAAATCTCAGGCTTTCCCTCAGATAAAGCAGCCAAAGAAAGACTAATCTCGGGAATTGAAGTTAAGATACCAAGTAAAAAAAACGAAATTGCGAACGAAGAAACTCTCAGCTTGCGAGATATTTTATCAACCGATTTGATTATCAACCCCGAACCAAACCAGATAGCAACAAAACTAGCAATGAAGATGACTAAATTAAGCGCTATTTCCATAATTAATTAATAAATCAAGTTCCATTATATCCCAATTAAAAAATGAAAGGGAGGAAATTAAGAATGTAAGAATTAAAAAATGTAGAAATTTAGGGATTAAGAAATTGAAAGATGAAGAAATGCAGGGATTGAGAGATTGAAGAATTCTTATTTTTATATTGCGGGGGTATCCCGCTTCGCTGAAGCTACGCGGGACAAGCTAAGCCGTCCTAGTAAAAACGCTAATATCCTTCTGGGTTTAGGGGGATTTTATTATGAATTTGCATAACTCACTGTTATTTCAAATTCTGTAATATGACATATTTATATTGCGGGGGTACCCCGTGCAATTTGCTTCGCAAATTTACGGGGCAAGCTACATTATTAAAGTATCTAAGATTATTCTCTATCTGCGTCTAGGGAATTTCTGAATAGAAGTTTCAACTATTTCTTTAATCGTAAATTGGGGGATATCATTTTTATATTGCGGGGGTACGATTCGAACGCACGACCTTCAGGTTATGAGCCTGACGAGCTACCACTGCTCCACCCCGCGTTATTTAGTTGTAAATGCACTTCAGAAGGTTAACTATACAATATTTAACGACCCAAAATCAATAATTTCCACTGTTTAGATTTGTTTACAGTATTAGGATCGAACAACAGATCTTCCTCTATTGCATCTTCTTCGTTTTCATCTCGAATCACTAAATACAAAGTCTCGCCCTCTTTCGATAGGTTTAAACTATCTCTTGCATAGGCTTTCCTGAACTCTATCGATTTATAATAGTTTTCTTCTTCACTAAGCTTTGCGTTTTCTTCCTGTAGTTTTATTAGTTTCTCTTCTTCAATTTTTAATCTACCTAAATTCCGGACACCATCATTATAAGCTCTATAGATGTTAGATGTTAACGTGACAATAATTATTAATAAAGCTAAGTCAAATAATAAGAACTTAACGCTGATATTTTTACCCTTAAGTTTAGAGCCAAATGATTTAATTTTTCCTTTTATTTCTAATGGTTTTTGCATTTATAAAGTATCCTGTAGTATTGACCGTTAAATTTTGGTTATGATATGATGTGTCTACTCCCAAAGATAAGTAAATACCAGTATATCAAATTATGGATTTTACAAGTACACTATCCCTATTCGAGAAAAACCTAGAACAAAAAGGTCGTTCAAAGTCTACAATTACTGCATATAGGAAAGACTTAGACCAACTTGTTAATTACCTCAAAAAGAACAAGATCAGTCAGTGGTCAGAAATTAACAATAAAATTTTAGAGAAATATTTTCAATTATTACAACAAGAAACAGAATTAACTCCAAAAACCATTTCCCGAAAAATAAATAGTACGAAGACATTGTTTAAGTTCCTTATTTCGATCAAACAAGTTGATTCAGACTACTCAATAAATATTAAACACCCAAAAATACAACGACAAGTTCCTAGAGTATTAAGTCCCCTAGAATATAAAGCTTTAAGAGATACTGCTAGATCAAATATACGCCTTTTCACTATGATAGAAATGTTGTTACAAACAGGAATGAGAATTGGAGAACTGTCTCGCCTTGAGAAACAAGACATTAATGACAAAGTCTCACAAATAAAAATCAGAGCATACTCTTCCTATCCCGAGAGATCAATCCCAGTAAACCCATCATTAAATGAAGCACTAACAAGTTACATGAAAAGTAAACAGTATCTGTCTATGAAAAGTAAATTTGTGTTCTTCACTAGGACAGGAAATAAAATATTGATTCGAAATATCCGATCCACCATCAATAATGCCTTTAAGTCTACCGGAATAAAAGACGCCACCGTAAATGACTTACGAAATACTTTTATTATTTTTCAACTCGAAAATGGTCTTAAACTTGATTTGCTCGCTGAGATTGTTGGTCACAAAAGACAAACTACAACCGAACATTATTTAGAATATATTCAAACTCGAACACAGAAAACAACCTCACGTATTACCCCTCTCTGATATTTTGTTATACAAAGTTTTTACGATTTTCCAAACTAATGTTAAAATGACACCAACCCTTACTCCTTGTTTTGAGGAGGATGGACGGAAAT
>JAGQLL010000022.1:8773-18936 GCA_020429395.1 Candidatus Dojkabacteria bacterium
GGTTAGAGCACCGTTCTTATAAAGCGGGGGTCGATGGTTCGAGTCCATCCTGGCCCATATGGCTTCGGTGTTCCACAAAGTGGAATAACGGAGCCATATTTGTATCTAAGGGACGAGAACCATAAAATGGTTCGACTTGCTTGCAGTTGCTGAATGAAATGAAGCATTACTGCAGCATGATACTGCTGCTTATATTCTGTTTTACAGAATTTTGGCAGCAGTGAGTCCATCCTGGCCCATATGGCTTCGATGTTCCACAAAGTGGAATAACGGAGCCATATTTGTATATAAGGGACGAGAATCCTGTCCCGCGAAATCAAGATGTACGCAATAAGGGGAATATAAATACAAAATTGGAGACTAAATAACTAGTTTATTTCAAAGTAAACCCAGCATCAACATAGATAACTTGCCCAGTCATTGCATCATTCCGCGTGAGGAAAAGAAATGCATCTGATATTTCGTCTTCAGTAACCCATCTTTTCAATTGAGTTTGATCAATGAAAATATCACACTGTTCTTTTGTCATGTTGTCATAGTTCCTAGTTTTCACAAACCCTGGAGCAACAGCATTTACTTGGATATTCAAAGGAGCTACCATTTTAGCAAATGTCCTTGTAAAACTATTGATACCGGCTTTTGAAGCAGCATATACAACCGACCTCCCCCCATGTTCCCAGCCTCTTATTGAAGAAGTATTTAAAATTTTCCCACCCCCATTCTTTTCCATTATTTCCACTGCTTTTTTAGAACAAAGCATAGGCCCGATTAAATCAGTATTCACCATTTCTTATATTAAATCATCGGTCGTTTCAAGAAACGGAACTTTGTCATTTGGAATCGCTGCATTATTGATTAGAATATCGAGCGTTTTATATTGCTTTACTATTTCATCAAATAAGTTATTAATATCTTCACTTTTTGAAACATCAGCCTGGACTATAATACACTCACCACCTTGTCCTTCAATTTCACTTTTTGTTTCTTCTGCACCCACTTTGTTAACCCTGTAATTAATCACAACTTTTGCCCCTTCAGCAGCAAATCTAATTGCAGTATGTTTACCTATGCCACTTGAAGATCCTGTTATTAGAACTACTTTATTTTTAATTTCCATAATTCAAACAATTTAGAAAAATATTCTAATTATACTTTTTTAACTATGTTTTTGGTTTAAGTGGTGTATTCATTGCTCCTCCACCTAGCACTGGCATGCCCATACCACCCATTCCACTCTTTGGTGCTGGAGTTTCATCATCCATTCTTGCTCTTTCTCTCATCTCTGCTTCAACAAGAGCCCTATCACGACCATAGCGATAACGCGAGAGATTCTTCACGATATCACCGGTGCGTTTGTCGCCATCTTTCGGAATGTCAAATGTTGCGTATTTATAATTAGTATTAATAGAAAATGCAGGAGGTGATTCACCTTGATAAATAATCTTAACATAGGCATTTACATTCTCTAGATTCACGAGATCATTTGCGTCAAATATTGGCATGAATACACTCTCTAAAAATTGTGCATCCTGGTTACCAACCTTGAAGCTGATAACACTACCAACATTACCAAAAACAGCATTTCTAATTTTTTCATCAATCTGGGTAATGTACTGGTTAGCAACTATCAAGTTTAGTCTATATTTCCTAGCTTCTGAGAGAATCTGTGCGAAATCTTCAGTGGAGAAGTTCTGAAACTCGTCAACATACAGATAGAAATCTTTTCGATCATCTTGACGAATATCTGCTCGGCTCATAGCCGCCGATAGAATTCTAGGAACTAACAACAATCCCAAGAATTGGGCGTTCTCCTCCCCAATTAAACCTTTCGAGAGATTAACAATTAACACCTTTTGGTTATCCATCACCCATCGCATATTGAAGCCGGATTTAGCTTGACCGAAAATATTTCGGGCTAATTTATTTGTTACAAATCTGTCGAATTTGGAAACAATGTATCCTAAAACTTCTGATTTATGGAATTCTTGTGTATTTGCAATTTCATCAGTCCAATATCTCTTTACAAGTTCATCTTTAATATTGGGTATTTTCTTGTTTGCATAGTTCTGATCACTCAAAATTCTCAATACTTCAACTAACGTAGTCCCCTCTTCCTCCATCACCGTAAGCATAGCGTTTCGAACTGCTCTTTCGAACCTAGGACCAGTTATACCTTGATTATGAGGGTCAAACATCTTCTGCATCATCCCCAAAATCGCATTTACTACTCTATGTTTATCCTGTTCATCATAATATTCGATAATATTGAAGCCAAGAGGTCTTTCAGTGTCACTCGGATCCCAATAGATGACGTCCTCTATTCTATGTGGTGGAATTCTCTCAAGCAACCACTCAGCGCTATCACCATGAGGATCAAGAAAAGCAATTCCTTCGCCATTTATAATATCCTGAAGGGCCATTTGTTGAAGCATATAGGATTTACCAGAGCCTGTTTTACCGACCATATACATGTGTCTTCGTCTATCATCCCTCATCATAAAAATTGGCTTATTTACATCCCTATAGAAATTATTTCCTAACCACAGATCACCAGAGGTAGGAATACCTGCGGTTGCTGGTGCTCTTTTTGATAATAACCAATTGATATGAGGCGTGTTGATCATTTTATTCGGGAAATGCATGATGGTCGCCAATTCTGCTGTATTTAGTATTGAAGTCTCTCTTGGTATTCTATAAATAAAATCTTCGATGAATTGATTCTTTTGTTTTTTCTTGATTGAAACTTTTACAAATTCATTACTTCCCTCTTTTTTAAATTGAGAGAAGGAACTCGTCATAGTATTGAGTGTCTGAGATGCTTCCGCCATTGTTTTTGCAACACTAACCAATCTCAAATCCACATAAAACCCTCCTTTTTCACACTTTTTCTCTATAGAAGCAAGCATATCTTCTGGTGCATCAATTTTCTTTTTTTCTGGATCAGAATTGTTATGTCGAACTTTTTGCACATATTTTTTACCCGCCTCTCGCCAACCACTTCCAGCACTGGTCATCACTACTTGAAATGCTGCAGCTTCCCCTAGTCTCAATTTACTCATGGTCGTTAGAATCGAAGAAAGTGAGTCGGTACTTAATTCTTCGTATGTGCGAACAGGTTTATAGCTATCTTTGTTAAGTTTTAATGATGCAAAGTCAACTTTAGAGCTATCATTGAAAATGTTGTACTCATCTACTTTTATTACCTCAGCTGTGGGATAAGCACCATTAATAGCTTTTTCAACTGTATTGGAAACGTTTTTACTGGTGACTATGTAAAACCTTATGGTCTCAGGTAATCCGACGACCTCAAAACTCACAAAGTTTTTTGCTCCTACGTATTTTTGTTTTCCTTTCAACTTTTCTCCAATATTTAACAAACCTGAAAACATCTGATCGGCAGCTTGAATTTCTACTTCGTTGGTCTTTGGGAGCCTAACTTCAAATATTTCTGCATCAAGTGATTTCTTTTCTATCGATGCTTCTTTGATACGGCTGAGAAATTTCAAGACTAGAAATCTGGTTAAAAAGATTGATCCGATGAAACCAATAATTGATAGGATGAAGATTATCCAAAATGTTGGCTCTGCAATAAAGCCAAACATACTACTCCCAGTATTGGCTGGGGCGTTTACGACTGTTCTCGACTGTAATAAAATCATACCCGATAATTATTCTTTACTTATTATAGTACAGTATTTAAATCAGGAGAAATAGAAGTTTAGTCTTGATACGTTTGCCTTTTTAGTAATTTGTCTAGCAAAACATAAATCCAAGTTGTGGCGTCTTGTGGACTGCCTGTTCCTTTTCTTTCACGGATTGCACTTATATTTGTAGTTATAGATTGAGGTATGTGATATCCGAAAATCTTTGGTCCTTGTGGCTGTGCGGGCGGAAGCTGTGTTACAGGAATTTGTCTTTTTTCTGATTGTTGGTCATCATTTTGTGGATTTCGGATTTCTTTATTCTCAATTTGTTGTAAATTTTCGCTTGCTCTTTCAATTTGCTTAAGTTTCTCGTCTCCGTATTCAACACTTTGTTTTGATTGTTCAGGAACTACCGGCATTGGGGAAGATTCAGGTGAACCTGTACTTACAGAAGTTGGCTGTTGCACAGGTACAGCATTTGGATCAAATACCCCTTGATCACCATTTTGACTTGTAGGTGTTTGAGAACTTGGATATTGAACTCCTTGTGTATTAGCAAATGACACTTGATTATCATCGTTTTGATTTACAGATTGTTGTGGATTTGGATTAGCTTGATAATTTTGATTATAGGGTTGTTGATTATTGGCGTTCTGGTAATTAACAGGTTGTTGTGGAGCATAAGGTGTGAATTGTGGATTTTGCATAGCAGGATCGTATTGGTTATGATTACCACTTGTTGGATCATTTAAAGGTTGTTGTAACGGCTGTTGATTATCTTGCATATTTAATTATAACCTAGATGTTTAAGATCGCGGTCGATTTGTCTAATTTGGTCCTTTTCTTTTAGTCTTGCTCTTTTATCGTACTTCTTCTTACCTCTTGCAAGTGCGATTTCAAGTTTAATCATATTTTTATCTAAATATAACTGAAGTGGAACTATTGTTTGTCCTTTTATTTTTGTTTCGGATATTAAATTATTAATTTCTTGTTGATGCAGTAACAAAACTCGATCACGGTCTAAGTCAGGATCATTTTCTTTATGCATTCCAGGCCACTCAGAGATGTGCATTTTTTCAATTATAGGTACTCCATGCATAATCTTTACATAACTCTCCTTCAAGCTCACCCTTCCTGTCTTTATAGATTTCACTTCCCACCCTTTTAAAACTAGACCAGCCTGAAACTTCTTCAAAACTTCATAGTTGAAAACTGCTTTTTTGTTATTTGCGAGAATTTTCATTATTTACAAGAAATGCATATCTCTATAACTCATTCAAGCCGCTGAGGTCAAGTTCGTAAAGTACAGACTTATCAACCGTATAGATTTTATCCTGTGCAACTACGGAAATAACATCGAGCAATTCTCCAAACATTTCAGCATCTCTTGATTTGTACTGACCTTTGAATTTCGCTGTTTGCACACCTTTATCAAACACTGCTACCCTATTGTTTTCTGGATCAGTAAAGTAAATATTTGTTCCATCTACAAACATGCCAGTACTTTTATTCATATCTTCGCCCTCTGGTAATCCTATGAGTTCGGGAGAATCATCTTGTCCGTTCAAAAACCTATATATACCCTGATTAATTTCAGCCAAGACGTAGATTTTATTATCGATAATATAAATGTCTTTTCCTGAAGCCAGTTCAGCTAATTCAAATCGAGATGCGGGCAATCCATAGTTGTCACCTGTTTTCTCAATATACATTACTTTTTTATCAGTTTTATTAATCAGATAAACTCTTCCTCCTGAAATTTCTGCAAACTCGAGTGACGCTACTTCACCCATACGAGCCGTTGAAGTGCCAGCAAGTCGCTTTGTTGTTTTTGTCTCTGGATCAAAAATCCCAATCCTATTTTCTGAAGAATCATCTAAGAAAATTACTCGACCTTGTGTATCAACCGTAATTGAAGTTGGATTTTTCAAATCAGAAACAATTTCCTGTAAATCTGTACCGTCAAAATTTACTGAGTAGATTTTTCCCAAACCACTATCTGATAAGAAAATCTTGGTACTCGAGAATGCAAGATCACTTAACACAGCGTCTGGGAAGAAACTGGCTACATCGACAAGTTTGTTGTCTTCACTAACAGCAACTATCCTGTTGAAATAATCTTCGGCACTTTGCACCCTTTTTGAGAATTCCTCCACTTCAGTTTTTACCTGTTCAAAATCTTTCACTTTTTCGATTTCTGCTCTCGCAAGTGCTACTTCATTTATGCCTTGTTGTCTTTTTTCTGTACTATCATTTAATTTAATCTCGGCGACAAGGTTTTCCAAAGTCTCAACCTTCTGTGTCAAAACTTCTAGCGAGACTTGCGCCTCTTCTGTTTGGACCTTTTCTGTATTGTTTTTAATTGCTTGACGTACACCTAAATAAAGAGCTCCACTCAATAGGAATAGAACCAATACAATAATTATCATTTTTTGTTTTGGCTTTTTGTCTGTCGGGACCAACTCTGGTTGAGTTTTATTCATTGATGACTTTACTCTTTTCGGTAGTAGTTTTAATTTATTTGTAAGTTTAGTTAGTAATACTTTATATGTTTTTTCTTCTTTAATTGTTGGTGGTTTTTTTTCGTCCATTTCAACGACTTCATCAGTTGTTTCTTCCGTGACCTCATCACTTACTTGCATATCCATATCTTCGTCTTTCTGTTCATCTGCTTCTAATTTCTCATCAACATTTGAATCTTCTAAATTAACAGACGAAGGTTCGGTTTCAGGTGTAACTATGGGTTCGTCTACAAATTCATTTTCTACCAAGACTTCCTCGCTTTCTGATGCAATCAGCTCACCGAGTGTCTTATCATCTTCGTCTGGGTTTACTATTGCTGTAGGGGGTTCTTCTTGCTCTTCTCCTATCTTGTATCCAACAATCATCAAAGCATGTTCGAAACTGTTCTTCTCTTTCTTTGGGAATTCATCTATATCGAACTCTTTAAGCATTTTTTCAGTTTGATCTTTTTTTAACAACTTAGAGACCGCATCAGTACTAATTAATAGTCTATCGTCAGGCATTAATTCCATACTTGCGACTTCTACCAATCCTTCTCCACTCGGATCTTTGAGCGCAGATTTGATATCAACTAATTCTTCTTGGCGTAAAACTTTTAAACTGGATGAACCAGCATTTACGAAATATGCCACATTGTCGACAATTGACATCGCAAGTAAATCCATCTCAATACCTGATTTACCAACCTTATTATCATTATCTATGAGTTTAGCGAGATGTTTACTAGAGGAGATTACAGTTTTCTCGAGGGCTAATAAAGTGCTTGATTCTTGTATTTCGAAATATGTCTCGTGAAAATAATCCAATAAAATCCCTCCAGCTGTAATAAGGTCAAAACCTGGATCTGATTTCAGTCTCAGCACAGCAAATACTTCGCCTTTTCGTGCGAGAATATTCTCATTTCTGGGTTTATAGTTGTATACAGTAGCAAGATATCCTTTTTGGATTTCTTTACTGAAATAGAATTTTCGCGAGACAGATTCGTTCATATTTCGGGCAGTAATATGATTATTAATAATATTGCGATCAATAGTATAACATGCACGTAAGCAAATAATAAGATTTTGCGATTGCCGTCAATTACTACTACTCTGCTTGCAAGAACAGCCTGTCTGATCAATACAATTATCGCAAGAATATGTATAAGCATAAAAATTATTATGGTGATCTTACCTACTACGAATGCTATATCACCTAGTGAAAGATTAAAAATCATGGCTCACCTCCTTCCTCCTCAATAATTGTAGGCGCTTCATAAACAGTCTCAGCATGATTACTATAACCTCGTTCTCTTTTACCTTTTGCCAAATTAGACAAATCTGTAATAACATCTCTGAACCAACTCGGACTTGGTAATGCAATTAGATTGAACTTGGCTTTTTCTGCAGCAGTTTGAACCAAAACATCTCCATAATCAAAAAATGAGGGTAAGAATCCAATTATATGGGTTGAGACATCCTCAATATTAACTAATGCAGCCTCTGCTACGAATTTTCCAGTGAAAACACGAAAATCAACATGCAGGATTCTAAGATTAGTCACTAGATAAACATCAAAGTACCAATCAAGAAAATTTGCCAATGCGTAAGAAACTGCAAGTGAGTAATAAAATAATAAGATCATCAGCCAATTCGATATCGGTAATAAATCACTTATTTGTATTGGAGGAATTGATCTGGATTCGAGTACCGAATTAAAAAATATAACCAAAAAAGTGAGTACAAGTGGTGCTAATAATCCCGCAAAAAAACGGATTACCCATCCAATATTTACAGCAATATGACTTCTCATCAATATGTAAATACTTTCACCTGGATCTTGTGAATTGAATGATACGTGTTCTGGATATACTTGAAGTGCACCAAGAGACTTCCTTTCTCTTTTCGGTAATATCGAAGACAGACTATCTGGAATTCTTGGAGGCATAAATCAAAGTTAATTTTATCTGCCAAATTCTAACACAAACAAAAGGGGAAGTTTATAAAATTTCTAAACCTAACTATTTTGGTAAGTCCAGGTTAAGCTGTAAAGATAATCAAATTGCCCACTAGGTTTTTTGTTATAAATCCAATCATTCCAGACGGATTTAAATAAAGATCCTGACATCGTTGCGGTTCCATTTGTTCCAGTTACCCTTACCACCTTCACCCTTTGAGAAGGGCCTTTTTCGAAACTAAGGCTGGTAACTGTTCCAACAGTATTTTTAAGATTAGTCAGAAAGCTTTTTGCTGAAGTGTAGTCATTTTTAGCATAATCGAAGAATTGGTTGATTTGTTCAATATTGTAGCTATTTGTTCTACATGTCCAATCTCTATATCCGCCATTTGCAGCTATTCCCATATCATTCACAGCTTGTAGGTACGGATAATTCCCGGAATAACTTCCATCCCAATTATTCCAAACCTCACTAATACTAGCTGTGCCATAGCCTTGGCTATTATCGCTTGAATAAAAGGCACGAATAATATTTCCTCCATGAGTCACATATTGATTTGCAGTTTCATCAGCGGCCCACTGTTTATTATTACCACCAACATATACTTGGCAAGCAGCACTAGTACAGATGGGTTGAGAACTAGTCGCAGCATAAGACCTTGCCGCAATAACCTGGGCTTTTATCGCTTCTTCTGGCCAACAGTCCCATATTGTTGCAGGATTATCTGCTACATATTTTGAAGGATTTTGTGAGGCTTGCTCTGCACTACCACATGCTTTGCTCGGAATTTCGCCAAGTCCAGCAACATAGGTATTTATATCCATCGAACCATAACCAGTGACATTGACGTTTCTGGGTGCGAGTGTTTGAACTGCAGTTCCAGTATAATAAAAAGTTAGAATTTTATTAGCATTCCAACCTTGTTGAGCTGCACCTAAAGCACCAAATTGAGAAAGTCCAATACCATGACCTTGATATAAATCTCTCCCTCTTGTGATGAAATAAAATTGACCAGCCACTAAATCATTTCTTACACATTGAGCGTTATCCTGGAGCAAGATCTTATTTTCTTTATTTATTATTTCTTGTTGTTCATTGGATAGTAATTCTAGATTTTGTTGAACGCCGACAACCTTGGATCTCAATCCGTCAACGTTGGTTTTCGCTTTTGCAATATTCGAATCAATTTGAGAAATTTGTTTCTCGAGGGAGGTCTTACGTGCCGAAAGTTCGGTATTGTCTTTTGCTAGCTTGTCTATTTGTGCTTTATATTCTTCGTTTGATTTAGTAAGTGTCTCGAGCTCTGATGTGAGGCCTTTAATAGAATTTTTCGAAACTTCGGTAACATAGTCATAGTAAATTGCATTTTTTAAAACATCGTCGCCACCAAGAACTAACGAGGTATCATCCTGTGTTTTCCAAGAGATATACGAGGTGGCAATTTGGATATTTTGCATTCTTTCAGTGTCTTCTTTTTCTAAAGATTTAATGCCAATTTCTTGTTCAAGTTGTGCTTGAGTAAGTTTATTTACCTCAAGTTGTGATTCGATTTCTGCTAATTCAGCCTTGATGCGATCAATTTCACTCAATGATGAAGACTTTCTGGAGATGTTCAACTTTAAAGCTTGTTCAGCATTTTTTAGATCGGCATTTAATGCATCAAGTTCCTTTTGTTTCTCAATTTTTTCCTGCTCTATTTCAGCTGCGGTTCTAGCGTAAACCACCACAGGATGGATGATTGTCAATAATGTGAAAATTATTACAAAAGAGATTATGAACTTTTGAGCAGTTTTAAATATTGCGTACATAATATATTGTACTATATTCACAAGCTAGATTGAACAAGTTTGGAATTAGACTTTTTTAGGCAGGATAATTGTGTTCCCCCAGTCCGAATAATCGAAATCGTTCGTAAAAAGTATAACCTGATGTTGTTTTGCAATTTCTGTAACAACTTCACGGAGTGATTCTTTTCTATTCGCGTCCGCTGTTACAAAAGGATCATCTAGAATTATCGGAATGTTTTTATTTTCTGTGATAAGTTTCAGAAATCCAAGTCT
>JAGQLL010000023.1 GCA_020429395.1 Candidatus Dojkabacteria bacterium
TTTGAATTTCGTTTCTCTGTTAGTCTTTTTCCTCCAATAATCAGCATAGCTCCTGAGAAGATTAATAAATTTAACCATGGAGAGATTTCGATACCGGTAATTAATCCACCACCCAGGAGTCTAAGTGAGTAACAGAGGGAGACTATTAGCATTTCTAAAATTGGAATTCTTTTCAGTCCAAGGGAATATAGAATATTTATAACAAAATAGATAATTAATACAATTTTGAAAGCCGTTTGATCAATAAAGAATAATGTTACACCAAATCCTAGTAGCATCAGTATGAGAACAACCTTCATTTCTGAGCTTTTAATCCTCCCTGAAGCCAAGGGTCTATTTTTCTTTTCTGGGTGTAGACGATCCTCCTCTACATCACGGATATCATTTATAACGTATACTAGACTTGCGGTTAGTGAAAAAAGTATAAAGGCAAGTGAAGAGTATTGGATAGTTTCAAAATTCGTGGATTTACCTCCAAAAAACATGGGGAGATATACAACAATATTTTTTACCCATTGAGTATAGCGAAATTCTTTGAGGTAATTGATAATCTTCTCCAAAAGATGCACTAGTAAAAGATAATCATACTAACTAGGGCCTCAAAAGTAAATACTTACAAGCTTTTGGATACATCGAAGTATTCAAACAGATAAGGAGAGTTTGAATCTTTATCGTTAACTTTTCCTGTGATAATAACTCTATCAACATTTAGTATGAGTTTTTCTTTAAGTGCGAATTGTATTAATTCTTTAACAATAATGTCTTTGTCATTCTGTTTTGAAGTGAAGACGTAGCCTTGGACATTTTTGGTTAAATTGAGTTGATTTTGATAAATTCTATCACTTACAAATGCTACAATTGGTTGAGCCAAATTGTATCTAGATAGTATTTTTGATTCAATTCCAGTTTCAGAAATAACAAGAATTTTATCAACCTCTGGATCCATCGAGCTTTCATAGATTGCATGAGCAGGGAAGAGTGAGAATTTTTTAGAAGAATCAGGATTCTGACTAATAAACATCGGCTCTAGATATTGTTCTGTTTCTTTTGCAATCTTATCTAGCATTTCAACTGATTCAATTGGATATTTGCCTTGTGCAGTCTCCCCCGATGTCATTAATGAATCGGTCCCTTCCATGACACCATTTGCTACATCAGTAACTTCTGCCCTTGTGGGGAAGATATTAACTGTCATAGACTCGAGCAGATTTGTAGCTAGAATAACTGGTTTTGCTTTTTGATTACATTTATGAATAATTTGTTTTTGCAGTCTTGGAAGTTTTTCCAATGGTAATTCTGAACCTAGATCTCCTCTTGCAATCATAATCCCGTCACTATGTTCAATTATGTCATCGATATTATCGACACCTTGTTGATCTTCTATTTTTGCAATTAAATTAATCTTGCTATCTCCAAACGCTTCTTTCACGACTTGAATATCGTGGGTATTACGAATAAAAGACGCCGAAACAAACTCCCAGCCAGCTTTTCCACAATAACCTATTTGTTCCTTGTCAATATCTGTAATTGCTTCATTTGAGAGTTTAGCTCCAGGGAAATTCATCCCTTTTCCTGGTGCAATCTTATCGCCAAATAATACCTTTGCGTGAATTTTCCCATCGGTAGTAATTTTGACAACTTCAAGACCGGCTGCACCCTTGTCCATCATTATCTTTTGGCCAACTTTTATATCTTTATAAAGGTTAGGGAATGTAGCTGGAAAAATATTTTCAGTAGAATCCTTACCCATGATGATAATATCGCCTTTTCTGATAGGGAGTGCTTCTGAAAATTTGTTTAGTCTGACTTCGTGGCCTTTTATATCAAGCATGAGAGCTATTCTAGGGCTAATGTCTCTGATCAATTTCTCCACTCTTTGTAACTCTGCTACATCAGCAAAAGCTCCATTGATACGGGCGACATTCATACCTGCCTCATACATAGCTTTTACAGTATTTGCATTCCAGCTAGACGGACCGATAGTACATACTATTTTTGTTCTTCGATATTTCATTATATTGGGTTTTAAACTAATTTATAGGCTAGTACTGCTAGTTCATTGACTACATTCAAGTGAGCTAATGGACGGAAAACAGGAACGATAGTGACAATATCTACTTCTGAAAGCAGTTTATTGGATAATCCTTGTTTTTCGTTGCCGACTATTATAGCAACTTTTTCGGCAATTTGGTTAGAATTTATTAAATCAAAATTAATAGAATCTTCTGTTTTTGCTAATGCAATTGTAGTGATATTCTGACTTTTGAATTTTTCTATTAAATTGGATAGATTTTTTTCTTTTTTCCAAAATAGATGCTCCTCACGACGTTTAGAAACTTTTTGAAGTTCCTTACCAAATGGAGGTGTAGTAGTAATTCCTGTCAAGAAAATATTTTCAACTCTCAATGCAAATGCGAGATTAAATATAGACGCAACGTTTCGCGCATATTCTAAATTGTCTAATACTAAAATAATTTCTCTATCAGGTTTATTCTTTTTATTAAACTTTTTTAATTTTGAGCCGGTTATTTTTTTCATTACATATCATTTATATCAGACTTTCTTGTAGTAGTCTATTATGTTCATGCATTTATTTATTAATATAACTGAAAATACGAAGTTTGCTATTTTGAAACATTGACGTAAGAAAAGAATTGAACTAATCTATGAAGATATAGGTCTATACTGTTGGCTAATATTTTTATCAAACCAAAACCTTTAGTGTTGTTGATTATGGACGGAGTGGGGGTAGCGCCCCAAAGTCCTGCGAATGCTGTTACCTTAGCCAAAACACCCAATCTAGATTCATTATGGCCAAGATATCCCCATACCTATCTTTATGCTGCAGGAATTAATGTAGGACTTCCACATGGTGTTGATGGTAATAGCGAAGTTGGACACATGAATATGGGTGCTGGAAAAATAATCTTTCAGGAGTTACCTAGAATTGATAATTCAATTAACTCAGGTAATTTTTTTAAAAATGAACAGCTACTAAACGCAATGTCTCGCGGTAAAGATCATAAGGTTCATCTTATGGGTTTGGTCGGCGCAGGACAGGTACATTCTTCATATGGACATCTATTGGCTTTGATAGAAATGGCCAGGAAAATGAAACTTCCTGAAAAAAGTCTAGTAGTTCATGCATTTACTGATGGAAGGGATTCTCCACCTAAGGGTGCATACAAACTTTTGGAAAATCTTGAAGTTGAACTTTCGAGAGACAAAATCGGTCGCATTGCCTCAGTGATTGGTAGATACTATGCAATGGATAGGGACGAGAGATGGGATAGAACTAAGTTAGCTTATGATTTGATAACCCAGGGTGTTGGAGAAAATATTGAGAACTGGAGAGATGCCTTAAAAGAGTCATACAAAAAGAATGTTTTTGATGAATATATCACACCTTACTTCATTGGAAAGAAAGATGAGGGTGCTAATATTGTAAATCCAGGTGATGCTGTAATCTTTTTTAACTTTAGACCTGATAGAGCAGTACAATTAACTCGTGCATTTGAAGATACAAATTTCCCCGGATGGGACAGGGTATTAATAGAAGATATTTACTATGTTGGAATGTCCAATTATGAAAAAGGATTTCCTTTCAGAGTCGCTTTCCCTCCTGAAAATATTGTCAATTCATTGGGAAAAGTGATTTCCGAAAGTGGCCTAAGACAATTAAGATTAGCAGAATCAGAGAAGTTCCCACATGTCACCTACTTTATGAATGGAAGAAATCAAAAACAAAACCCTGGGGAGGATTGGGTTGAAGTTCCATCACCTAGAGATGTTTCCACGTATGACCAAAAACCTGAAATGAGTGCTCAGATGATAACAGATGTACTTCTTGAAAAAATTCAGAGTGATTATTATGATTTGATAATCACAAACTTCGCTAATGCAGATATGGTGGGACATACGGGTGTTATTGATGCTACGGTTTCAGCGATGGAAGTAATAGATAAATCAATTGGACAAATAACAGAAGCTGTTTTAGCTAAAAATGGTGCGCTCATTATTACTGCTGATCATGGAAATGCCGAAGAATTAGTAAATCAGCAAACAGGACAGGTTGATACAAAACATTCTACAAATCCAGTCCCACTCGTGATAGTACAAAAGAATCTTGAGGCCCGAGAGCTTAGTTTTGGAATATTGGCTGATGTCGCACCTACAATACTAGCAATTCTTGGTCTCCCAAAACCACAAGAGATGACAGGGAGAAATCTACTGGCTTGATTATTGTTACATTTTCAACGCTTCGATAAAGACATTTTTAGGTATTGCTACACTTCCAAACATTTTCATACGTTTTTTTCCTTTCTTTTGCTTCTCTAGAAGTTTTTTCTTTCTGGTTATGTCTCCACCGTATAATTTGGCTGTGACATCTTTCCTGAATGCTTGGATTGTTTCCCTGGCTATTATTTTATTATGAATTGCAGCTTGTATAGGGATTTTGAATTGCTGACGTGGTAACAATGTTTTAAGTTTATCCACTACTATCCTGCCTTTATTCTCAGCGTTAGACTCATGTGAAAGAAAAGATAGTGCCTCAATAGTTTCGTAATTAACCATTATGTTTACTTTGGATATATCTCCATCACGAAATTCTAGAAATTCATAATCGAGAGAAGCATATCCCTGAGAAACTGACTTTAGTTTGTCAAAGAATGTTGTGATGATTTCAGCAGTAGGTATTTCGTAAGTTAGTGTGACATGTCTTTGACTGTGTATTAACTGATCACTTATATAGGTCATATTTTTATATATTCCACGATGTGCTTTTGCTAACTCCATCAAACCACCTATGTATTTCTCAGGGGCAATAATTTCAATCTTGTTCCAAGGTTCTTCGATTGTATTGATTAGTGATGGATCTGGGAATTCAGAAGCCGAGCGGATAATATAATAACCATCATCAGTAAGGTTTGTGTTGTTGTAGTTCGGTAATTTTGAGAAATCGGTTGTATTTAGCCTTACTCTATATTCCACACTTGGTGCTGTGGTAATGAGATCAATATTAAATTCTCTTTCTAGTCTCTCTTGGACAACCTCAAGATGAAGCAATCCAAGATAACCACATAAGAATCCTGAACCAAGAGCTTGTGAGTGTATTTTTGTATATGACAAAGCAGCATCATTTAGGGCAAGTTTCTCCATCGCGTCCCTAAATTCATTGTAGTTGTCACTTTCAATTGGAAAAACAGAGGCAAACACCATAGGCTTAACGGGTTTGTAACCAACAAGTGGCTTTATTTCCTCTTTTTCATATGCTTCTAATGTTGTAAGAGTATCCCCAACATGTACATCTCTTATATTTTTTAAACCAGTGGCTATATATCCAACTTCACCTGTAAAAATATTATCATTTCTAACCATATTGGGATTTAGATAGCCTATCTCTATTGGCTCGATTTCTATATCTGAACCGATTAATTTCATGACATCATCTTTATAAAGTTTGCCATCTTCTATGTATACTTCAGCTACGACGCCCTTGTGCTCGTGATAGTATGAGTCAAAAACCAGGGCTCGTAATGGTTTCTCTGATGTATCTGTAGGAGCATCAACTTTTTCAACAATTCGCTGGAGTAGAATATCTACACCTTCACCAGTTTTTCCCGAAGTCAGTAATATATCTTCTTGCGTAAAACCAAAGACAAGTTCTAGTTCTTTTTTCAAAGCAGGAACATTGGCGTTGGGGAGGTCGATCTTGTTAATAACCGGAATTATTAGTAGTTCATATTCCAGTGCCTTGTAGACGTTTGTGATTGTTTGAGCCTGTATCCCTTGAGTAGCATCAACCAACAAGATAGCACCCTGAACCGCTGAAAGTGATCTTGAAACTTCGTATCCGAAATCAACATGCCCAGGCGTATCAATAAGGTTTAAAATATATGGTTTTTCGCTTTTAAAATTATCGACCTGACCATTGTAAATGTATTCCATCCTTGCCGTTTGCAACTTAATAGTAATACCTTTCTCTTGCTCTAATTCCAATGTGTCCATCATCCTGTCAGAACTTTCTCTTATGGTTACGGTGTTAGTCAACTCGAGTATTCTATCGGAAAGCGTGGATTTCCCATGGTCGATATGGGCAATAATTGCAAAATTTCTAATATTGTTAATTTTGTTCATAATGGAGCAATTATACAGTAAATCGAAATATTTCTCTTCTTATTTAAATCTTGTTATATTTTAATATGCAAAAATTCCTGTTAGCAAATACGATCCTACTCTTCGGGCTGAGTTTATCACTTGTGTACTCCCTATTACTTTTTGGTGCTAGCAATACCGTGGATTCTGTAAGAATCTTAATCGGTAGAGCTATAGCAATAGTTATGCCAAGTGAAGTTTATGCCCACAATACAACTTTTATTGATGTTGCAAAGGATGTGGCCTCATTCTCTGTCCTTGGTGACTTTATGATTTCTCTTCCTCAACAATTCTCAGCAGAAGAACTTAAATATGCTATGATAGTCCCGACGAATGGTGTTGCTGGTCACAAAGATTTTCTCTTCTTGCCCGAAATTCATCCAGGAATAGACATATGGTCTAATGGTGATGGTAGTGGTCTTCGTGACAAAAAGCATGGTTATGAAGTTTGCTCTGCATGCTCAGGAGTGGTGGCACATTACAAAGAACCAAATGAAGAAATTGAAATAATATGCGATAAAATTCCTGAGTCTTTTAAGAATACAGTACCTTCTCTAAATGTTAAAATACTATATTCCC
>JAGQLL010000024.1 GCA_020429395.1 Candidatus Dojkabacteria bacterium
CCAGCCTCGTTACTCCAAGTGCCTGTTGAAAAGGTATCAGGATCTTCGGTCTGATAGACAGTAGTTCCAATTGTAATCTTATCTACGTATACGTCCCTCTGAGTACCATCGTTAATAAATTTAATTTTTACCTGAGTTACATCAAACGGAACGTTGTGTGTGTATCTATAATTCCCATATGTCGTTCCCATAACATCAAAAGTATGAACAGTAGGCTGTGTTGTTGTAGGATCACCTATTTTAATTTCTAGTTTCGGCCATACTCCTGATTCACTCCTGGGATATCTAGCCTTAGCTCTCACAACTATGCGTTTTGCACTTGGGTAGGTAGTAGTCGGAACAATTGTGCCAACTGATGTTGGGATTGGTGTATTATCAGGAGCATTTTCAGAGTTTAATTCAATTGCACCAATATCTGGCATTGATACTCTGGCACTCTTCAAATAATCCTGTGATCTAACCGATGTAGGTATACCTGTGTTATTAGAAGGACCAGCACTTGTACCTGCATTTATTGAGATACTATTACTTATTGGATAATAATTAGCAACATTTACTGCTGTTAATAGCTCACTCAGATTTAAATTGTCTGGTCCAATATTTGGATATTTAATGTTTAAAGGAATCGTAGAATTAACCAATCCTGGATTATCCTGAAAAACATTACCGGTGCCTTTTATAGAGGTTGATAGTGCCTTAGGAAAAATATTATTACGCACTGTCAGGGCATCATTACCACTTAATTTGATTGTGATTTTTGATGTTGGGTTTTTTCTTCGATCAAATATGTTATTCTCTAATATTCCACTAACTTTAGGATCCCCACTTGTAGCTGCTTCATGCTGAACGCTCAAAAGTGTAGATAATTCATTTCCCGCAATCAATGTGTTGTTTCCAAAATATATTTGATTATTATCGCCTATGTGTGATTTATTTGAGCCAGTAATAAAAAACCCCATATTTACTATCAAATTATTGTAAATAGCAATGTTTGTATTCATTACATTTCCTGTTTTTAGGTGACCCTTTTCATTTCTAAGCCCAAATCTCCAAAATCCTGTGGCATCAGTTTCATCGTCTCCGCCTGCTTTTGGTTTTTTCTCCTCAGGAGCATAGAAAAGATTATTCTTGACCACTGCATCTTCAACCATCCCAGCATAAAAGCTATTTTTATTTCCCACTACTGTGTTGTCTTCAAACAATAAGCCTTTTGAACCGGGCTGGGGTGCTAATTCACCCTCTCCCCATGCAAAAGTATTACCTCTAACAACAGAATTCATCCCACCTATGGCTGCACTAATATTTACACAATATTTCAATTCTAATTCACTTAGTGGGGTATCTTTTGGTTGACAAGCACCTGGTACCCGAACATGATACTCATCTCCCACAGAAGTTCTGGTCATACTATTATTAAGAAATTGAAAATTATCCATTCTTGCAGGATAATCACTTTCAGATTCATCAGGATTTGCATACAAACCAGATGAAATCGTCCAGTCAATGATTACATTTTTCACAGTCACATTCTTCATTGTTCCACCATTCTCTGTAGAAATTCCCAAACCTCTACCACAAGAGTTTCTTAGGAATAGGCCATCAATAGTTACATTGTTAGTATTCCTTAGTGATAGCAGTGCAGCGAATCTTCCTTGTGATGAACACCTACTATTCCATACATTTACAATATTGTCCCAGCTATTATTTAACATTCCAGGCGCAAAACCTCCGTCTATAATAGCTTTATGACGATTTTCAGCTTTCCAAGTCAGTCCACTTTTTTCAATTCGAGAATATGCAGGATAAATACCATCTTTGAGAATAATTGTGTCGCCAGGAGAAGCTGAAGCATCGGCTTTTGTCATGGTTTTCCACGGACTAGTATTTGTACCTGCGTTGGTATCGGACCCATTTGGCGAAAGATAATAGATCGACGCAGCAGAATTATCTTCAGGAGCTAAATCCCCCATGAATAAAACTAAATAAACAGACAGAGAAATCACCGATAATACAAGTACTACACCAATAAACAATTTCCTTTTCATTTATATTATTTTGAATAAATAAATTATCAAAATTAAATTTTTTAGTTACTTAGTCTTTATAAAGCACAACTAGTCTTCGGATAATACCTCTGTGCAAATCCTATACCCGCTCCCCCAAAGTCAGCAATGTTTAGTTTTCCATCTCTGTTCACATCTCTACCTCCACACACACCATAATTCAGGTCTTTGTCTGCACATGTGTTTTTTCCTGTTCCATAACTTTTTGCGAATTCTGCAAAGTCTGTAATACTAAATCTTCCATTTCCATCAATGTCTGCCTTTCCACAGATATTGCCTGCGATTGGTGGGGTCGGGGTTTGGGTTGGGGATGGGCCAACATTTGTGGTGGGGGTTGGTGATGCTTGTACTTGTGTAGCTGTTATTATTGGTGTAGGAGTGCTTGTGTTGTATACACCACCATACTCAACTGCCCCAATATCTGGGTTTCCCACTCTAGTGTTTTTAAAGTAATCTTGCGATTTTGCTAACTGAGGTATTTGAAATGTTGTATGTGTTGTAGCGCTTATCCCCGCATTTATTGCAGGACTGGATTGTTTGAGTCTGTAATTATTTAGATCCACGGCAGTTCGTAATGCAGCCATATCTAAGGTCGAGGCACCTATTGCAGGTATTGGATAGTTCAACTCCACAAGCGAATTTTGCAAATCAGCATTGGTAGTATATATGTCACCGGGACCTTTCACAGAGCTAGATGCACTTGCAGGCATTATATTATTACGAAATATTAAATTATCGTTCCCACTTAGAGTGGCTTTTACTGTGGCTGTCGGGTCTTTGATTACATCAAAAATATTGTTTTCAACTATTCCTGTTATTTTAGAATCCGACCCATCCTTTGAACCAAAGACAACATTAAATAAACCTTTTGTATTTTTGCCCGTCACCAAAGTATTATGACCGAAATACACATTGGTAGTATCGCTGGAATAGTCTTTGTGATAGCCAGAGAAGATAAAGCTATTATTAATAATGATATTATTATAATAAGAAACGTTATTTAATCCTGAGGCATAATTTCCCCAGCGGGCATCTTTCTCGTTACGTGATGAAATGTGCCAGTCGTTTTCGTTACCGTTTTTTTTCTCCCAGTGTGTATTTGGGTTTAATTGTGACTCAGGTGCCCAGAATAAATTGTTACGAACGATCACCCCATCAGCCCAGCCATTATAAAAATTGTTTTTATTACCAATTATTATATTATCCTCAAATAAAAGGTTTCTGGAACCAGTCATCGCAATTTCTCCCCTTCCCCAAGCGATAATATTACCCCTCACAACCATGTCCTCACCACTCATATGAATACTAATGTTTACATTGTAATCGTTACTTGTGTAAACAGTATATTGATCATTGAAGGAGATTCTCGTAAGTTCATTATTTATCATCTGCAAACCTTTTGTCTCCCCAGATACATAAAATCCCGAAACGAATGTCCAATCAATCCTGTTATTAATAAATTTTGAATAATCCACATCTTCCGCTACTAGTACACCGCGACCACACGAATTTCGAATAAAAAGCCCGTCGACTTCAACATTATTTGCAGAGATTGCTAATAATGGAGCCCATTTCCCTATGTTAGTACATTTCGAATCCCAAGCAGATACAATATTTTTCCACTCTCCATTTAACAACCCCGGAGAAAAAGTCCCATCAATAATCGCTTTGTGTTTGTTTTGGGCCCTCCAAGTTGTATTTGGTTTTGAAATACTAAAATAACCACTATAAACCCCATCTTTTAGGATTACAGTGTCACCAGCAGCGATTGTGGTATGAGCTTTAGCTAAAGTTTTCCAAGGAGAAGAGCTACTTCCATTGTTTGAATCATTTCCATCAGGAGATAAATAATAAATACTCGCAGCACTATCATCCTGAGGTGCCCTATCTTGAAAAAAAAGAAATGCAGTAATCGCCAAAAGCAAGACTCCAAAGGCAAAAAGTCCTATAACAACAGCTTTTTCTTTCATGATAAATTAGGTGAATATAATAGTTTATCCTAAAAAACATATATCTACAACAATTAAAACAACCTACGTAATGCTGTTTTCGTCAAATCGCACAACTTGCCTTTGGGTAATATCTCTGTGCAAAGCCGATTCCTGGTGCTCCAAAGTCCGCAATATTCAGTTTTCCATCCCTGTTCACATCTCGACCACCACAAGATCCATAATCGACATCTTTATCTGCACAAGTATTTCCCCCTATTCCATAGCTTTTCGCGAATTCTGCAAAGTCTGCAATACTGAATCTCCCATCATCATCTATATCTGACTTTCCACAAGTATTTCCTGACAGCTCACTTGGAGTTGGGATTATAGTCGGAGAGGTTGTGGACGAAGGTTGCAACTGCGTAGGAGTAATTACCGGTGTAGAAATAATATCCGAAGGCGATACGCTTGGGACAAAGATATTTGTAGGGGAAGGACTTAATTCAGAACTTGGTACAGGTGTAGTAGTTTGCTGTGCTTCATTAGTCTTCAGTGTAATTTCAAAACTGTCTATAATAACATCTTCTATATTTTTAAAATAACCTCTAGCCTTTGTAGGGTCTCCATCATAGTTAAATTCTACGAATAAAGCACCGAATTTTGCTTGTTGATTAGAGGTATATACTTTTGCCCATTCTTGGTTACAACCGTAAGGGAATTCACTTGGCAAACATCTGTCTTGGTTCCTTATACTTTTTCCTCCAAGGCCAGATACGAATACAAATGTGGATCCAGGATATACGTAGATATCGTTTGGGTCCTGATATAGAGGATTTACTTTTGGATACTCCTCGGTATGAAAATTAATAATTGACCTTGTCCTTTGATAGCTATGTTCGTGTGCTGTTGCTATGATTGCACCAGCATCTAAGCATGTATCATAGACTTCCCAGCCGGTTTGGTCAATTTTCCCACCCAACTGGAGTTTCTCCTGATTGAAATGCCAATTACAAATTTTCCAGAGGTTGTCACTTTGTGACATTGTAGTGTCCAAAAACTGAGCATATTCAGGACCCTGATCAACACGTCCAGGACCAATAAATAAAAATTGTATGCCTTGAAAATCTACATGATATTTATCAGAAAGAAGCATCTCTAGTGTCACAGGGATCCCAGACGTTATGTATCTCTGTGCAAAGATTTCGGAATAGCAGCCCTTTCCACTATTGCAGTTTGGCTCCCACATAGACCTATCATGGTTTCCAGCTACAACAAGATAAGGGTAGGTCTCTCCGAGTTTTTCATCTATTACGGAAACAAATCCTTGAGGATTGTCTGTATAATCAAAGTCTCCTAAATGAACCACCGCATCTGCCTCTTCCGCATTAATCAAATCCAAGACTTTTTTGAAATTTGCCCCCATTCCGGTATCACCTATAAATGCTATTTTAGTATTTGGCTCTGGTAATACGTCACCTTCTGGAAGTGCTTGATTATCTTGTGGACTTAAATTGGACGAAAGTATGTATAGAAGAACCAATGACGAGAACACGAATAGAACAAAACATACAACTACAATCGTTTTCTTCATTTCTATTTAGATGCGAATATTACTAGAATGATAATAGTATATTTATTAGAGATAATAAGTACAACTTAAGTCAAATTCTGTATCACTAAATTATGTTAAAATGAGCTTATGAAAATTCTTTCAATAGACCACGGAAACAAAAGAATTGGAATCGCTATCTCAGATGAACTGGGAATCTCTGCCAAGGCACACCCTACTATTCAAGTAAATAACGAGGATTTTGCAATTAAACAGATCCTAAAGTTGTTAGACGAACATAATTGCGACTCAATTTTGATAGGCATTCCTACTGGATTTGAAGGAAAAGATTCTAGCCAAACTTTAGTTGTGAAAGACTTTATTTCTAAATTGAGATCTAAAACCCAAGTACCCATAATTGAATGGGACGAAACATATTCTTCCAAAATCGCATCAAGAAATATAAAAGGTAAAAAAAAGAACAACCTAGACAGCGAGGCAGCGAAGGTGATTTTGCTTGAATACTTGAGTTCCCAGACTTCAAATTGACCATCTACCCCACAACCGATACAATAACTCATCTCTTATAAAAATAACTATGTCCAAAATTATAATTTTTATTCTTTTACTTCTTTCACTAGGTCTGATTGGCGGACTTCTAGGTTTCTCTTACTACAAAAGCTCTTTGGACAATAGTTTTGCTCTAGAAGATGACAAAATTTTTACAATAGAGACTGGGGAAAGTGTTGAGAAAATCCTAGAGAATCTTGAGAAAGAAGGTATTATCGAAAACAAACAGATTTTGATGATATATCTTAAGCTCAATCCTGAGATAGCATCAAGCTTTAAAGCCGGAAGCTTCATTATAGAAAAAGACTCCAATTTATTAGAACTTACTGAAACATTCCAGGATGCCTCCGCAAACAGGGACGATATTGCAATACTTATCCAGGAAGGTCTTCGCTACGATGAAATTGCTGAAATACTTGATAAGGCCTACGCAGAAATACCAAAAAGCAATTTTGTTAAAACTGAATATTTGGCAATTTCAGAAAGACCCGATGAATACGAATTTTCTTCAAATTTAGCAACCTTTCTGTCTAGTAACAAACCCTCGTCGAAAAATCTAGAAGGTTTTTTATATCCAGATACCTATTATTTTTCAAAAACTGCAACTGCACAAAATATAATAGAAAAACAAATCTCAACTCTTTCTGAAAAAATTTCAACTGACGATTACGAAGCACTCAAAAATAATGATTATACTCTTTATGAGCACCTAACGATTGCCAGCATGATTGAAAGAGAAGCATTCTCTTCTGACGAAAAAGCAGATATTGCGGATGTAATTTTCAAAAGGTTAGAAAATGGAATACAAGGTGTGAAATTATTACAAATTGATGCGACATTGCTATACCAGGCGAAAGACTGGAAAGCTAACCCGTTTTTAATTAAAGACGTTGATGGACCTTACAATACCTACAAAAGAACAGGTTTACCACCAACGCCAATTTCAAATCCTGGTATTGACTCGCTTCGTGCCTCTCTATATCCTAATAGTAATAACTACTATTTTTATCTTCACGATTCTGACGGAAATATTCATTTCGCAGAAAATGCATCAGAACATAATTCAAACGTGAGGAAATACATTAATAATTAATGAAACTGAAGAAAAAGCTTGGAAAACTAAAATTCGAATTAAATTTGACTCGGTTCCAAGTATTTGGAGTCATCGCATGGATTTTCTTGATCTTAGTTTTACCAATCTCTATCGATCTTTATTCAAAATTCAATACCGCAGAGGCAAATGGCTCTGCACAAACCCAGAACAGGGTTGCTGGAGCAGCTACAGATAGTAACAACCCATTCACATACACAGTTGATTTAGAAGATAAAAAAGAACTTATCTCTACCCTCACCATGGTTTTTGGGGGAGTTTCCGCCGTGATAGCGTTGGTCAGCCTCGTTATATTATTCAAAGAGAATAAAAAAGAACTCACAGGTGTTTTTATCAACTAGAAAAATTCATCATTACATTGAGGCGACAGTTAGCTCACTGGAACCTATGGACTCATTCTCTTTAGTACGATTTGGAAAACGTAGGTTAGCAAAGCCTCCCGTTGATTGTCTATTAGTAAAAGATACAAAAGTCCAGCTCACTTATGACCCATATACCAACATGCTTCTGTATATAGCCTCAGACATTTGCGCAACATGTCCTTTAAGCCGAACATCTGGAAATGGAGAATGCAGATATGGAACCGATGTTTAAAGATGGAGGCCTCGATAAATCAATCCCCTTTTAAATCCTTGATTGACCATTTGATAACAATGATGTATTATCGCAAGTAATATTTTTCTATTTTACAGATGTTAACTGAGACACTTAGAATATCAGAAAGGTCATCAATGAGTACTTCCACAAGAATTGGATTTGAAGGAGTCTCTAGCATTGCTACTACACCTACAGATTGTATCCTCGAAGTAGGACATGTGATAAGAGTGAAATCACCTATTAAGCCCGTTATTGTTCAATTAGCCTCTTCAGTCTGTAAAAAATGTCCATTAATGAACGTATGTTCGGTAGGAAGTCTGATTATTTAATAACTTCTGAATAGGTCCACTAATCAATTCTTCGATAAATAAACAACTAGTATCAACAGCGCACTCCACCACCCCAAAAATGAAATAATAAAGCTGATTGTGATGTTTCTCTGCCACTCTGATGGTAATAGTTCGGAGGATTTTCCTTCTTTTTCTCTTTTTAGTAGAAATGGACTCACTTTAAATGACAAAAACAAGCCATTTAGAATTAAAATGATCGCAGTTATTAAATGATAAAGAGGAATCCCTGCCATACTTTCGTTTCGATAGAATATTATTCCACCAAAAACTGCCAATATAATCCCTGCCCAGATCAACGGTTTGGTGACTTTGTGGGTACGAGTTGTCGCCTCTGTCCAATATGATGACTTTCTCCCCAAAAATCCGTGTAAATCTATAACTGTTACAGCACCAAGACCAAGAATAAAACCCGAGAGAATCATAAAAAGTGAAACAATGTCGTATAAATCTGTAGTTGTCATAATTAATTTGATTGTTTTAAATTAAACCATTGTCGAAATTCGGTACATTTGCCTTCTTTATCAAGTATAACAAACCAAATTCCTTTCATCTCAATTCTAACTTCTGTGTCTATCAATGTAAAAGTTGATTCCGCTATAGCGATCCCAACATTGTTTTGAGCACTTATTATTTTGTAATCAATAGATAAACTTTTATGATTAAGAATGCTTTGCCACTCTTTTAATAATTCTTCTTGGGTATTAATTGGGGGTTGGAATGGATTTTCATACCAGTAAAATTTATTAGCAACAAGGGATTCTATTTCATTTGGTGTTTTATTTAACCAAATGCTTTTAAGGCTTTCAAACCATACATTGATTTTATTATCTATCATTTAAGAAGATTTAATAAAATATTTTGGACCAACTCTAAATCTAATTAATATTGTCAGCGTTGTACAGATTAAGAGTATGTAGAGCGGAAATGAGTAATTTGCAAATTCCCACTCCTTAATCGTAAATAATGTGAGAAGTGCACCTAGTAACCCCCCTAAATATGCCAGGTAGCTCTCGGTTTCAGGGTTCTTGAACGACTTCAAAACAGTAGGCATAGCAGCGAACCCATCTGCAGTTATCGAGAACAGAATCGCCCAATTTGCATCTTGTGTTAAATACCAAAGTACGACCCCAATCAATGCTATACCTCCACACACAAGATCGAATCTTTTCAAGTCCCAATAGCTTTTTTTGTTTAATAATGAGGCAATAAGCACCAAAAATGGACCGAAACCGGAAACAAAAGTCAATGCAGATCCCAATCCTACACCCTCCTTCGTCTGTGCGACGAATCCAATAAATGGAACAAGTGACCACAAAAACCAAGTTACGCGATTTGGCTTTGTAGTGCCTTTCGCTGTATCAATAATATAAACAACAATACCAAGAAAGCTTAACAGGGCACCTAGAATTGCAAATCTTTCGTCAATCATTTTTTTTGTTATAAAGAATGAATTATACAATTTAATTCCTCAAAATGTGAGTTTTTCTATTCTTCACTTTATAAACCTGTTCGCTAATTGGTATAATAACGATCGTTACGAAAGCTCTTTTTTAAAACAACTAATTAGTACTATCTATTCCGCGGTAGCTCAATTTAATGAGGGGTTAGTGAATCGAGCGAAGCGAAGATGAGCTTACCCGAATTAACCCCGCAAACAAGCGAAGCGCAGTTATGCGGGGACTGATTTCAAGCAAGCTGCTTTCGGGGTTCAAATAGATAAGTTAGAAACGGTTTATCTAAGTTGAATGTTAGTGTTAAAATCACTTACGAAGGCTCTTTTTAAATTAAATTTAGTACTTTCGATTCCGCGGTAGCTCAATGGTGGAGCGATCGGCTGTTAACCGAATGGTTAGAGGTTCGAGTCCTCTCCGCGGAGTTGAAAGTATTCACAACACTAAAATAAATGAAAAACGCCATCCTCCTCCACGGAACCTGCAGTGAACAAGAATATCTAGATTCACAGTCACCACCCTTATCCGCAAATCACTGGTTTCCATGGCTTCAAAAAAAGCTTCTAATTTCAGGAATTCACGCAAGAACTCCTCAAATGCCCGATGCCCAAAAACCTGACTATCTAAAATGGAAAACCGAATTTGAAATGAATATGGATGAAGATGTAAAAATTTTAATTGGGCATAGTTGCGGTGGTGGTTTTCTGACCAGATGGCTTTCAGAAAATACGAGAAGTTTCGAAACAGTAGTTTTGGTCGCACCTTGGCTCGATCCTGACAGAGTGAAAACTACCGATTTCTTCGATTTTGAAATTGATAAAAATCTACCTTCTCGTATTAAAAACTTTTCGTTATTTATATCCAAAGATGACGATATAGATATATTGGATTCTGCAGAAATTATTAAAACAAGCTTGCCTTCAATAACGCTTTACGAGTTCGAAAATCGAGGTCACTTCACAATCGAGGATTTAAAAAGAAACGACTTCCCTGAATTACTAGAGGTAATAATACGGGAAGTCGTGTAGATTTAAAAGAACATTTACTTATGCATCCATTTTCTTTTTAGCATCTTTCTTTGCTTCCTTCATATCATTTTTCAATTCTTTCTTGATATTTTCGGCTTTTGATTTAAGTTGTTCTCCTTTTGTTTCTGCTTTCTTTTTTGTTTCTGTTAGCATTTCTCCGGCTTTTTCTTTGGTTTCTTTAAGTTTAGCGTCAGCATCAGCTTTCATTTTCTTTGCTTTGTCTGATTTTGCGAAAACTCCTAGTGCTGTACCAACAGCTAACCCAGTTACTGCAGCTCCAACAGCAATTTTCCCTTTATTATCTTTTGACGTATTTGCCATATGAAATATCCTAAAAATTAATATATTTCATATTATACCGTTGAATATGCTTTATTTGGGGATGTTTACACAATGTTGATAAAAGTATTACAGATTTGTAACACTTCTTGCCGATTCGCAGTTAATAATAAAATAAAATCATCTGATTATCAAAAGTATCAAACCAATAAAACTTAGTGATGCAGCAATTAGTTTTTTTGTTATATCTTTTCGCTCTTTTAACAAGACAATACCCAAAAGCACAGTAACTATGCTTCCAACTTGTCCAACACCAGAAACTAACGACGCGTTATCCGCTTGTGTGAGAGCTGTAAAGAATGATATTGCTGCGATTGCGTATAAAGTAGCAAATAGGAAAATCTTTGGACCTAGTTTTTGTTTAAACAATTCCAAGGATTCAGGAACTGATTTCGGTCTTGCAAGAAAGAGGATTAATCCAGGTACAAGAAAATCAATAAAAAGATAAGGAACGTAATCAAACCAATCCAACAAATATTTATCACTAACTGTTGCAATACCGAATGTGACGGCTGCCAATAGAGCATAAATCTCACCTTTACTGAATCTGAAAAGTCCTTTAAAAGATTTAGTGTTCAGGAAAACTATTGCGGATAAAATTAATAAAGCGCCAAATAATTGGAGAATTGTTAACTTCTCATCTAAAAAGAGTGTGGCAATGAGAATGGTAATTACCGCTCTTAAGGAATAAATAACAGTAAATCTTGAAACTTCTACTGATTGTAATGCCTTAAAGCCAAAAATTGCGTGGAGAGCATACAAAACACTTGAAAAAACTATGAATATATAAAGATTGTTTGAGAAAATTAGTTCAATAGTGGGGAAATTTTGCCTCCCGATTATAAACGCAATTATTAAACACACTATAGCGCTAATTATTTGTGATAAAGCTGAATATGAATACGAGCCCGAGACTTTGTTTTTCATCAAGACTCTTTGCAAAATCGCACCACTCGATCCAGTAATTACCGATATAGTTATTGCGATTAGCCAGTTCACTCCTTCTCTCCCTGTTTTATATATGAGAATTCAGGTTCGTCTTCTTCGGTTCTATCCGTATACTCAACATCTTTTACCATCTTGTTAAGCATTTTCTCTGCAAGCGCTGGGAAAAATCTATACACATTTGCAAACGTCTGACTTGATCCTGGAATTATGATTTTTCTTTTGTCTGTATATACTGCATCATAGACATCTTCCGCTACCTCTTCGACTGTTAATGCTTTACCCATTTTAGAAATATCAATATCTGCTTTGGAAGGATCGAAGAATTCCGTTATTACTGCTCCTGGATGTAATGTAGTGATTCTGACATTGAATTTCTTAAGCTCTGATCTAATAGAATCAGCAAAGCCTGTAATCGCCCATTTGCTAGCAACGTACACTGACCACTGAGGCATAGTGATTAAACCTGCTAATGAAGAACAGAAAATAATGTGTCCGAAATTCTGTCTAACCATCACCTCAGTCGCAAATTTCGCAACCATGATCATCCCTTTTACATTAACATCTAGTACTTTTTCAATTTCATCTGCTGGTAATTCATAAATATTTCCAACAAAACCGATTCCCGCATTATTGAAAACTACATCAATCTGTCTTCCATCTTTGGTCGCATTTAAAAACAAATTTCTAACTTCTTCAATATTCGTTACGTCTGTTTGGAATACTTCAGCCTTCCCGCCAAGCTCTTCAACTCGAGCCTTCACCTCATTTAGTTTATCTAATCTCCTTGCGGCCAATAAAACAGTAGCACCATCTTTTGCGGCTCTTAGAGCAAAACCCATTCCGATTCCGCTAGATGCCCCAGTAACCAAAACTACTTTGTCTTTTAATTTCATACTAAAAAATTAAGAAGTTAATATACGTATATTACCTGGTTATCTTCGGATTTTCAAAAAATATCAATTTGACTATTACGAGGTTGAATTTCTGTAGTCCATTCTGGTTCACATATTAGTTTTGGATCATGTAGATCTCTCAAGAAAATTCTATTGGGATTAAGAATTGAAAAAAATAGCCCATACTCATCGTATCCACCTATCAGTCTGACTAATTGTTCTCCGGTTGGATAATAGTCAAGTTCAAGAACAGAGAAACACCAGCTTCCGTCTTGAATTATGGTGCCTGGTAAATATTTTTTTTGGGTTGGTTGTAAATTTTCCAAATATTTTTAATAAACGCACGATTATACACTAAAAGGTTCTCTAGAAAAATGTCCGAAATTATGGAATAATGAATATATTATATTTATTATCGAAAATTTATGGATATCAATGATTTTGCTAAATTGGTTTTGGTATTATCCCTCTCTTTTAGTTTGGTTGGGATCGCAATACAAATTATGCGATTACTTGGAACATTCAACGAGACTTTGAGATTATCCCATGACATTTTAAAAAGCCTAACGAAATTAGGAGAGAAATTAACTGAAGATTATTCGAAATTCAGCACACATCTTCTAACTCTTTCAGAATCAGTCTCTCGAATCGGCTCAGATGTAATAGTTCCCGTGATCGGCTTATTCAGTTTCCTTGATAGATTCAAATCATCAAAAAAATAGAGGTGGTTTAATATTTCTATTTATTAATCAATTCAAATGTCCGAATATTCAAAAAGTAAAAACAACTCTACTGGTGGCTTATTAGGAGGAATAGTTCTTGGAGGATTGATTGGTGCAACATTAGGATTGCTATTTGCACCTAAAAAAGGTGAGGAAACTCGTAAACAACTAAAAAAATCAGGTGAAAAATACTTCAAAACTGGAAAGGCAAAAGTAGCAGAAATAAAAAAGAAAGAGTTGGACCCAAGATTGAAAACACTTGAAAGAGAAGCAAAAAAGCGAGTTTCAGAAGTAGAGAAAAGTGTAAAGAAAGTGGTTGGTGACAAATCTCCAAAAAAGAAGTAATTATTAAACTCTACAATATTCTCGAAAAAGCTTCACTCTAGGCAATTCCTGCAAGTGATGATATAATATTAATACTTATTCTTTGGCTGTTAGTTGCCGTCTACAGCTGAGGATTCTAGTTAAATTATTAAAAACATAAAATGGCACTTACAAAAGAACAAAAGTTAGAAGTTATTTCCAAATACCGCACAGGCGATAGTGATACAGGATCACCACAAGTTCAGATTGCTTTGCTTACTCATGAGATAAATGATCTTATCGAACACCTAAAAATTCACAAGAAAGACAAACACTCAAGACGTGGTCTACTTGGAATGGTAGGAAGTAGAATGAGATTGATGAAATATCTTGAGAAAAAAGAAGGTGTCGAAGCTGTAAACAAACTAAAGAAACAGCTAAAACTTAACTAAACTTTCCTTACAACTCTTTTTCCAATACCCTGATTTTTGGGTACAATGGGTTATGGCTTATGGAAATTATAAATCACAACCAAATTACTCGAGTTTGAGACGTAAACGCAGGAGAACCACGCTTCCTACGCCCGACATCTCAGGTTCAAAGCACATTTTCTTGGGAGTTATTATTTTATTAATACTTGTTTCTGTCTTTTTCGCCTTACTCAAATTTATCACCTCTGGCTATTTTAATATCAAAGAAATTAATATTTTTGGAGTGAGAGGTGTCGAAAATATCGAAATTGAGGAAAGTTTAGAGAAATATTACGAAGAAAATATTTTATTCATGAGTAGGAATGATTTGGAAACATATCTTTCCGACAGCTTTCCTACCTTTAAAAATGTAAAGGCAAAAAAGTTTTGGCCAAATAAAATTCAAATTTATATTTCTGAGAAACAGCCCCTTCTCTATTATGTTAACTTCACTGGAGTTTACATTGTTGACGAAGAGGGTTTGATTACAAAAGTGCTCTACTCTGATCAAATTAACTTTGACGATGCTCAACTAAATGTAATTACTGGTGCAGACGGAATAAATTCCAAACTGGTCGAAGAGCGCCTTGCTTCAGAATATGCCTTAACTCAAGAGGAGCTTACTGATGAAGAGAAAGTTGATTTTGACATTAACACCGTCCCTATTGACCGAAAATTTGAAATGTTGAATACAATAAGAGAAGAACTCATTGATCAATCTTTAGCCATCCTACAAAACTACACTCAACAATACGACCCTAGTCTTTATCCTGATTTGAAAACTGTCTATGTTTTTGAAAATAAAAAGTACGAAATCCGAGAACCAGTAGACCAAAAAAGGGTTACACTTACCAGTGAAGTTTTAAGATTCTTATCACAAAAAAATATTACTATTGTAGAGGTAAATTGGGAAGGAAAGTTTATAGTTAGATTTAAGACAGACACAGGTAGGCAATACGTTTTTGGCACTAGTAGAAATTTGTCGGAACAACTTGAGGATTTTGAAATTCTAATCTCGGAATTTAACAAAGAAAATAAAAATTATTCTGAAATTGATTTTAGCTCTCGCAAAGTTTCTGTAAAATGATATACTTTTTACTCTAGTTGCGAAATGCTATGTAGATAGATACATTTACATCGCAAATCCGCTATAATAGAATATATTGATTACTTCATTGAATTAACTATGGCCGGTAGAATAATTACTGCAATTGATATTGGATCTACGAAAATTTCGACAATTATCGCTTCGATGGAAGAAGG
>JAGQLL010000025.1:0-616 GCA_020429395.1 Candidatus Dojkabacteria bacterium
CATAATATTGAGACAACAAAAGGAAATGGTGGTATAATTGCTAGAGCTGCTGGCTCGGCCATCCAAATCCAAGGATTTACTCAAGATTACGCACAACTCAAAATGCCTAGCGGAGAAATTCGTTTGGTAAGATCAGAGTGTATGGCGACTGTTGGTACCGTTGGAAATATTGATGTTAAAAATGTAAAACTAGGAAAAGCTGGAAGGAAGCGCAAGATGGGCTTCAGACCAACTGTTCGAGGTGTTGCAATGAGTGGAGGTAAGCATCCACATGGAGATGGACAAGGAAAAAGTGGTAGACACGGTCCAGGAGGTCCAGCACAGGATAGATGGGGTAATCGAGTTGGAAAGAAAACAAGAAATAATAAAATTACAAATAAATATATAATAAAAAGAAGACCAAATAAAAAAGGTCGACTAAGTAAAAAATATAAAACTATTGTTTAATAAAAATGTCTAGATCAAGTAAAAAAGGACCATTTATTGATCCTAAATTAATAAAAAAAATTGAAAAACATAAACAATCTGGTCAAAGAGGTGGAGTAAGAACATGGGCTAGAGATAGTGCAATTTCTCCAGAAATGGTAGGAGTTACATTTGAAGTTCATAATGGTAA
>JAGQLL010000025.1:809-45929 GCA_020429395.1 Candidatus Dojkabacteria bacterium
AAAACTAGATTGGTATTGGATTTGGTCAGAGGTAAGGATCCTTTAAAAGCATTAGATATTTTGAAATTTACGAACAAAGCAGTCGCAGAGGATGTCTCGAAAGTTGTAAATTCTGCAATACATAATGCAGTTCATAACAATAGCTGGGATAAAAAGAAACTTGTAATTAGCGAAGCATTTGTAAATGAAGCGCCAACTTTCAAAAGAGGGATGGCAGTAGCAAGGGGAAGATATCATCAAATCTTAAAAAGAAACTGTCATATCACTATTGGAGTTCAACAAATAAATTAATTAAATAAAAAATGGGTAATAAAATAAACGCAACAGGTTTTAGAATTGGAGTCAACAAAGGCTGGGGATCTTTCTGGTATGCACCGAAAGAACAGTTTGCTGATTTATTACATGACGATCTTAAAATTAAAAAATTCATCCGAAATAAAATTGAAGCATCTGGAGTGAATTTGGTAAAAATCAAAAGATCTATGAACAAAGTAATAATCGAAGTGAGAGTAGCTAGACCTGGTGTTGTTATTGGTAGAGGTGGAGCAGGAATAGAAGAATTAAAAAAAGAACTAAATAGAATGATCAAAGGAGAAGTTGAATTAAAAGTTTTTGAAATCAAGAATCCTGAAATTCAGGCAAGATTGATTGCAGAAAACATTAAGAATCAACTTGTAAGGAGAATAGTACCTAAATTCGCAGCTAGTCGAGAAATCGAAAATGCTAAAAAATCACCAGATGTTAAAGGTATTAAAATCTGGGTTGGTGGTCGAATTAAAGGTGCAGAAATTGCTAGGGTAGAAAAATTCCAATGGGGATCAGTACCTATGCAAACACTTAGAGCAAAAATTGATTACGCATTTGTGGATGCACAAGTACCAAATGCAGGTAAACATGGAATTAAAGTATGGGTTTATACTGGAGAGAAATTAGATTTAGATGATAGCGATTTTTAATAATGTTACAACCATCAAACACAAAATACAGAAAAGCATTTAGAGGCAGAATGAAAGGGACAGCCAGTACTGGTAATGAACTTTCAAGTGGTGATTTTGGTTTACAGTCTGTTACCAGAAGTTGGGTGAATAGTAGACAGATTGAAGCCGCTAGAAAGGCTTTGGTTAGAGAGATGAAGAGAAAAGGAAAACTTTGGATAAGAGTTTTCCCTCACAAACCATACACAAAGAAACCTGCTGAAGTAAGGATGGGTAAAGGTAAAGGTGGTGTTGAAGGTTATGTAGCAGTAGTAAAACCAGGAAGGGTTATGTTTGAAATTGGTGGAGTTGATGAAGCAATCGCAGTGGAAGCACTTCGAAAAGCATCTCAAAAATTACCTGTATTAACTAGAATCATATCGAGACAAGGATGAACAAAACAAAATTAAAAACAATGGAATTAAAGGAGTTGCAGACAAGACAAGAGAAAGTCTCTAAGGAACTTGCAGATCTTCGATACGATGTAAGAATTGGTCAGGAAAAAGATTATTCACAAATAAACAAAAAACGAAAAGAAGTAGCAACAATTAAGACATTAGTTAAAGAAATTGAACTAGGACTACATGCACCAGTAAAAAAAGTCGAAACTGAAAAAAAAGAAGTAAAAAAAGAAACAAAAAAAGAGTCAAAGAAGGAAGAAAAAAAAGTTAAAGAAGAAAAAAAGGAAGTGGAAGTTAAAACTAAAAAGAAAAAAGCTGATAAATAATTACAAATATAAATAATGACTAAGAAAACTACAGAAACAAAAGAAGTAATAGCACAACCTAAGAAATTACAAGGTGTTATTGTGAACGTGATAGATGACTCAACAATAAAGGTTAGAGTTGAAATCAAATTCGCTCATCCTTTGTATAAGAAGATTATTAAAAAGCATAAAAATTACCTAGTTCATAAAAAAATTGAAGGTGAATTTGTAAAAGGAGATATTGTTTGGATACTAGAAGGTAAACCTGTTAGTAAAAACAAGAAATTTTATCTAGTTGAAAAAGTTAAATAATGGTACAGAATTTATCGAGATTAACAGTTACAGATAATAGTGGAGCCAAAACAATTATGGTTATTCGTGTTATGGGCAGAGGCAAAGGAAATAGTTTCCAAAGATTTGCTTCAGTAGGAGAAATGGTGAAGGCATCTGTTAAGAAAGCATTGCCAAATAGCAACTATCAACAAGGTGATGTTGTTGATGCAGTTGTTGTTAGAACTACAAAAGAAGTCAAAAGAAAAGATGGATCTTATATTCGATTTGATGATAATGCGGCTGTAATCATAGATAAAGCCAAAAAAGAGCCAAAAGCAACTAGGATTTTTGGTCCAGTTGCTAGAGAGCTTAGAGAAAAAGGCTACGGAAAAATTGTTAGTTTAGCTCAGGAGGTACTCTAATGAAAATAAAAAAAGGAGATACAGTAAAAGTATTATCAGGAAAAGACAGAGGTAAACAAGGAATTGTGAAATTCACATTACCTAAAGTGTCTAAAGTAGTTGTTGAAGGTGTGAATATTGTCAAAAGACATAAAAAGTCGCAAACTACACAAGAACAGAAAAAAAGAACAATTCAGGAATTTGAAGCACCTATTCCTGCAGCAAAAGTAATGCTTGTAGACTTGAAGACAGGTAAAACAACCAGAGTTGGTTACAAGATTGAAAAAGGTAAGAAAGTCAGAATATCTAAAAAAACAAATAAAGAAATTTCATAATTATGGCAAACGAAAAACCACGACTAAAAATTAAATATGAGAAAGAAGTATTACCTGAGCTTCAGAAGTCACTTGGAATAAAAAACAAAATGGCTGTTCCTAATCTCACCAAAATTATCATTAATTCTGGGATAGGAGAAGCTAAGACTGATAATACTGCAATAGAAGAAATGGTAAGAGATATCGCTTTGATTTCTGGTCAAAAACCAATGATTACGAAAACCAAAAAAGCGATTTCAAACTTTAAAATCAGAAAAGGAATGGATATCGGAGTCAAGGTTACATTAAGAAAAGACATGATGTGGTATTTCTTGGATAGATTGGTTTCAGTAGCACTTCCTAGAGTGAAAGACTTTAGAGGTATTCCTGTTAACGCTTTCGATGGTCAAGGAAATTATGCACTTGGACTGAAGGAACATACAATTTTTCCTGAAGTTGATGCAACAAAAGTTAGTAAAATAAGGGGGTTACAGGTTATAATCTGTACCAGTGCTGACAATAATGAACAAGCGAAGTCTTTACTTTCATTACTCGGCATGCCTTTTCAAAAAGTTTAAATTAAATAAATAAACATGTCTACAGCAGCTCAAGAAGCAAAAGCAAGAAAATTAAATAAACATGCGAAATATGAAACTCAAGCATTTTCACGTTGTGAAATATGTGGAAGATCAAGAAGTTATCATAGATACTTTAAATTATGTAGAATTTGTCTAAGAAGATTAGCTCACAAAGGGGATATCCCTGGGCTAAAAAAATCTTCATGGTAAGTTTTTAAATTCAAATTATGGTAAACGATACAATAGCTGATTATTTAACAAGAGTTAGAAATGCACAATTGCGCAAACAAGAGTTTGTGACAATACCTTCTACTAAGTTATTAGTTGCAATTAGTGAAATATTAAAAAAATCAAACTTGATTGAGGATTTTGAAGTATCAAATGAAGAAAATCTTCCTCAGCAGTCTTTAATTATTAAATTAAAATATTTCGGTTCAGAACCAGCAATGAGAAGTCTGAAAAGAATCTCGAAGCCAGGTTTGAGGAAATATGTTAATTATAAAGAAATACCTAAAGTCTTAAATGGTAAAGGTATTGCAATTATTTCTACACCGCAAGGAGTTTTAAGCGGAGATGACGCTAAGAAAACCAAGGTTGGTGGTGAATATTTATGTGAAATCTGGTAATAATGTCAAAAATCGGTCAAATGCCAATAAAATTCGATAGTTCCAAAGTCAAAATCAAAATTGAAGATGGCGGAGATTATCACTATCTTTTAGTAACTGTTGAGGGTCCTTTAGCAACTCAAACATTATCAGTTAGAAAAGGTGTGACTATTAAAATTGAAAATGATGAAGTTATTGTCGATAAAAAATCAGATACAGTAACTGGTAAATCTTATCATGGTCTATACAGATCACTTATTGCCAATATGGTGCAAGGTGTTACAGAAGGTTTTGAAAGAAAATTAGAAATTCATGGAACAGGTTATCGTGGTGAATTAAAATCAAACAGAAAACTAGAGTTAAAGCTTGGTTTCTCTCATATCGTACATTACGAAGCAAGAGAAGGAGTTGAATTAATTATGGAAGATCAAGAGAAAATCACAGTAAAAGGAACAGATAAACAATTAGTAGGTCAAACAGCAGCTGAGATTCGTGAACTGCGAAAACCTGAACCCTACAAAGGTAAAGGTATCAGATATGCTGATGAGCAAGTTAAACGTAAGTCCGGAAAATCTGGAGCTACATCATAAAGTATTAAATTGAAACAATGATTACAAAAACAGATAGACGAAATAGAAGAAAATTAAAAATCAGAAATAGAGTGATTGGAACTATGGAAAGACCAAGATTGTCTGTTTATAGAACTAACCAACACATCTATGCACAACTAGTTGATGATTCAAATAGTCAAACATTGATGGCAACTAGCGATGTAAAACTTGAAAAGGGTACAAAGTCTGAAAAAGCAAAATTGGTAGGAGAGAGTTTAGCAAAATTAGCTCAGGCAAAAAAGATAACGAAAGTCGTGTTTGACAGAAATGGATTTAAATTCCATGGTAGAATCAAAGAACTTGCCCAAGGGGCAAAAGATGGTGGACTTATATTTTAATTAGACAAATATTAATGGCGACAGAAGTGCAAGAAACAAAAAAAGTTGATACAAATGAAGTTAAAAAAGAACATAGCAGAGCTGGTGGCAGAACTACGACTTTTGACAGAAATAAATCCAGAAATAATCAACGAAACAATAATAAAAACCAAAGACGACAAAATCCGGATGATGTTGAGAAGAGAATCGTATCAATTAGACGAGTATCACATACTTACAAAGGTGGAAAAAGAATGAGTTTGAGTGTTTTAGTCGTTGTTGGCGATAGAAAAGGAAAAGTTGGCGCAGCGGTTGGAAAAGGAGCAGATGTAAAAAGCGCTGAAACAAAAGCATACAACAAAGCAAAGAAAAATATGGTAACGGTAACTTTACACAATACAACAATTCCACACGAAATATTACACAAGAAAGGTGCTGTGAAAATCTTTATGAAACCAGCAGCTCCTGGAACTGGAGTAATTGCAGGTGCATCTATGAGATCTGTTCTCGAACTTGTCGGTGTAAAAGACATCCTAACTAAAATTATCGGTGCTTCAAACCCTATTACTAATGTTTACGCAACAATTGAAGCATTACAATCAATGAAATCATGATACATAACTATTTACTAAAGACAACTAAAAACAAAAAAAGAATTGGAAGAGGATATGGCTCAGGAAAAGGAGGTCATACCGTTGGTCGTGGATCAAAAGGAGCAAAATCTCGAACAGGCTATAAACTTGCTAGAAAAGGATTCGAAGGAGGTCAGATGCCTCTGTCTCGCAGAATCCCTAAATTAAAAGGTTTTTCACGAGCATATTTCCAACTTAAAAATAAAGTTGAAATTGTAAAAATTGAAAAATTAAACGATTTCAAAGATGGCGATACAATCAATGTCGAAAAATTAAGAGAAGCAGGGTTGATTAGTGAGAAAGGAAAAAATGTAAAAGTGAAGATTCTGAATAATGGCGAATTAAAAAAGAAAATCACAGTTGAAAATATTGCCGTATCCAAATCTGTACAAGCACAAATCGAAAAAGCAGGTGGCAAAGTTCTCTAAGTAACGTTTAACATAAACTAAATGAAACTTTCAAAATCACGACTTAAACTCCCCAAATTGAACATAAGCAGATTCAAGAATAGAATTGCACCCAAACCTAAATTTTCAAATACAACCGATAAAGATCAGATCTCACTTAGTGAATCGTTAAGATCACCTGAGATTAGGAAAAAGATTCTGATTACAATAGCTTTGGTTGTTGTATATAGAATTTTGGCAGCTGTACCTCTTCCAGGAATTGATACCCAATTATTTGCAGAAGCATTTGGAAACAACCCATTGACTAATTTCTTTTCAATAGTAACGGGTGGAAGATTAGATAATCCATCAGTTGTTGCTATTGGATTAGGTGCATATATTAATGCTTCTATTGTGTTGCAATTATTAACTTCGATAATTCCAAAGCTCGAAGATCTTTCAAAGGAAGGAGAAAGAGGTCGTGCAATAATCAATCAATACACGAGAATACTTGCGGTACCACTTACGGTAGTACAAGCAGTAGTAATCTATTCTGTTTTAAAGAGTGTGACATCTACAGTTCCCCAATTGGCTGGATTATTGGACAATGTCACGAATTTTGATATCTTTACGATGGTCGTATCTCTAACAGCTGGAAGCATGGTCTTGATGTGGTTGGGAGAATTAATCACAGCTCATGGAATAGGTAATGGTATTTCGATAATTATCACTATTAGTATACTTACCGTTGTCCCAAATCTTGTTGCTAGAGACTTTGTGTTTTTAACAAATGATATAGAACTTCTTAAAAACGGAAATTTCAATGTACTAATCAATGATAATTTCAAATTGATATATTTCTTTATAGCTGGCTTCTACCTGCTAATTATGAGTATAGTTTATATTAACGAAGCTGTTAGAAAAGTTACTATTCAATACGCTAGAAGATTCAGAGCAGCAGGAGTTCAAGCTACTTATCTACCTTTGAAGTTAAACCAAGCTGGAGTTATGCCAGTAATCTTTGCCTCGGCATTGTTGTCATTTCCCCAAATTGTTGCTCAGTTATTAATAGGTACAGCGGAACCTGAGTCTAGACTCTATAGTATTGGAACGAAAATCAACGAATCATTTTTAGGCAATAATTCTGCTTTTCTTAATAGTGGGGACTTTATGAGAGATAGTGTTTTGTATTTAGTCACTTTCTTCTTGATGATTGTGATTTTCTCATTCTTCTATACTTTCGTCACTTATAAACCAGCTGACACAGCTGATAACTTGAAGAAAAGTGGTGGATTTATTCCAGGATTGAGACCAGGTAAGGTTACACAAAAATATATTACTAATGTGCTTATAAAATTGACGGTAGTAGGAAGTCTCTTCTTGGCTACAATTGCTATTATCCCTAATTTGGCAAGGCTTACACCGCAAGGAGCGAATTTAGCAATTTTATCTGGAATTGGAGGTACTAGTATTTTGATCGTAGTGGGTGTAGTCTTGGATACTATTAGACAGATGAAATCCTTGACAGTCACTAGAAGTTACGAACAATACAAATAAGTGGCAATAAATATTAAAACAAAAAAAGAAATCGCCATCATGAAATCTGGTGGCAGTATTTTAGCTGAAATATTAAATACACTCGCAGAGTCAGTTAAACCTGGAATTACAACCAAGGAGTTAGACGTTAAAGCGGGAGATCTTTGTAAAAAATTTGATGTAATACCTGCATTTAATGGTTATCAAGGCTACCAAGCAAATATCTGTACAGGTATTGATGATGTCGCAGTTCACGGAATCCCAAGTCCCGATGAATTGATAGTTGAGGGCCAGATAGTTAGCATAGATATGGGAATTATCTATCAGGAATTCTATTTAGATTCTGCTACTACTGTTCCAGTTGGGAAAGTCGATGACAATGCGATTAGACTTCTGGATACTACTAAACTTGCCTTATCTAAAAGTATCGAACTTTCTGTTGAGGGTCATACTGTTGGTGATATAGGTTATGCGATTCAAACTATAGCAGAACTTGCTGGGTTTAATGTAATAACACAGATGACAGGCCATGGAATTGGTAGGAAGCTTCATGAGGAACCATACATACCATGTTTTGGAGAGCAAGGAGCAGGTGCACTATTAAAGGAAGGTATGACAATTGCGATAGAGCCGATGATTAACGAAGGAGTCTCGGAAATTGAAATACTTGAAGATGGTTGGACAACACTAACAGTTGATGGAAAAAGATCAGCTATCTTTGAACACACAATCGCAGTAGGCAAAACCAAAGCAAAAATATTAACAAGATAGGTTGTCTATAAAAACTCTATCTGCTATAATCCTATATCGCTTATGGCTTTCAGGTTTTGATAAATAATATAGCGATTGAGTAACTGCGAAATTCGCATTTACTGTGATGTGGCTTTATTGCCGCAATTTTTTATTTAAAATATTGTTAGTTAATGGTATCTGATAAGGATAAAATTTTTAAAGTTCGAGGGACAATTATTGAAACTCTCCCAGGAACAAAATTTAAAATTGAAATTGACCTAAAGGGTGATAAACATGTAGTAATGGGACATATATCAGGTCGAATGCGAATGCATTACATTAAATTGCAAAAAGGTGATCAAGTAGAATTAGAAATGACACCTTATGATTTAACAAAAGGAAGAATTACATATAGATTCTAATGAAAGTAAAAGCATCTGTTAAAAAACGCTGTGAACACTGTTACATAGTTAAACGTTCAAAAGCGAACGGTAAAAAAATAGTTTATATATACTGCAAACGTGACCCACGTCACAAGCAGAGACAAGGTTAATTATTAAATATGGCAAGAATAGCTGGCATTAATTTGCCTTTAGAGAAAAAAATTGAGTATGCATTACCATATATTTATGGTGTCGGTCATACAACGTCAAAGAAGATTTTAGTACAAACAAACGTAGATCCAAACAAGAGGGTCAAGGACCTCTCAGACCAGGAAATCAAAAGAATTTCAAATGCACTTGCAGAAAAAACACTAGAGGGAGATCTTAGACAAACAGTTTTTAGAAATATTAAAAGACTTAAAGATATTAAGAGTTACAGAGGAATTAGACACAAACTTGGACTTCCAGTTAGAGGACAACAAACTCGAACAAATGCAGTAACCCGAAAAGGTAGAAATATTGCAGTAGGAGGATTGAAGAGAAAACTAGAAAAAACTTAAATCTATTTTTATTATAAATTTTGTTAAAAGTGGCTAAAGCAGGTAAAAAAGACAAAAAAGAAACAAAGGCAACCGGAGCAAATACTGGAAGCAAAAAGTTTAAAAACAAAAAGAAAAAGAAACTTAGTGTTCAAAAGGTAAAGGTGTTTATCACATCAAGCTATAACAATACTATGGTGACCATCACGGATTACGATGGTAATGTTTTATCTTGGAGTAGTCCAGGAGCAGTAGGTTTCAAAGGTTCGAAGAAAAGCACAGCGTTCGCTGCAACTAAAGCAGCTGAAGATGCAGTAGCAAAAGCACAGAAATTTGGGGTTACAACAGGTACGGTTGTCGTAAAAGGTACTGGGATGGGTAGACAAGCAGCAGTAAAAGGTTTGAGGACAGGGGGACTTAGATTGACATCATTATCGGATCACACACCTATTCCTCATGGTGGAACAACACCTAGAAAGAAACCAAGAGGTAGTTAATTCTTTATAAGTAGATAATTAATAATGGCAAGATATACAGGACCAAAATGGAAAATTAGCAGAAGAGAGAATTATGATATCTTCGGTAGTGAAACATGGCGAAAGAGACCAAATCCACCTGGAGTACACACAACATCAAAATCCAGACCTTCAAACTATGCAGTTCAATTTAGAGAAAAGCAAAAAGTGAAGAGAATTTATGGATTGATGGAAAAACAATTCAAAAAAATCTATCAAGATGCTAGTAAGGCTACAGGTAATACCGGAACTAGAATGTTGCAATTATTGGAACTTAGATTGGATAATGTCGTTTATAGACTTAAACTCGCGAAAACCAGAAACCAGGCTAGACAATTTGTAACACATGGACATGTTATTGTTAATGGTCAAAAGGTTACTATTCCTTCATATTCTATGAAAGTTGGTGATCAAGTAGCATTGGATCCTAAATTCCAAAAAGAAGACCACATAAAAGTGATGCAAGCAGAGCTTAAAAATGTAAAAGTACCAGAATGGCTTAAAGAAGGACAAGTAAAAACCTTACCAACAAGAGATATGCTAGATCAGGGTATTGAAGAACAGCAAATTATTGAGTTCTATTCACGATGATAATTATTTTAAATTAGATCTATTAACATGATTTCACTTGATAAATTTAAAGTTAAAGTTGTAAAAGATGATCCAGGATTAGGACAGATTCAGATTGGTCCACTTCCAAGTGGGTATGGTCATACATTGGGAAATACATTGAGAAGAATTCTTCTTTCCTCAGTACCTGGTGCAGCTGTTACATCAGTTAAAATTGATGGAGTAAAGCACGAATACACTAGTATGGACAATGTCCAAGAAGATGTGATTTTTGTTATTTTGAAGCTCAAAAATTTAGCACTAAAAAAATATAGTGATGATCCTACAACCCTTACATTAAATGTAAAAGGTAGTAAAGATAAAGTTACTGTAGTTACAGCTAATGATTTTGATGTTCCAAGTGATGTTGAAATCATAAACAAGGACTTAGAGATAACAACACTTACTGGAGAGACCTCATTGAAATTAGAGGTAATTGTAGAAAATGGAGTTGGATATTCATACGCAGACGAAGAAAAACGTAAAGAAATTGGAGTAATTCCAGTTGATTCAAACTTTAGTCCTGTAAATAGAGTAGATGTAAATATTACAAAAGCTAGATTAGGTGAATATACCGATCTTGACCAAATTGATTTGGATATTTATACAAATGCTACTGTTACAGCTTCTGAAGCTTTGTTAAAAGCTGGCGAAATTTATGACGAAATGGCAAATAGACTTTTAGCACAATTTGGTGGTGATCCTATATTAGCTGAGGAAAATATCATTAAAGAAGAAGCAGATCATGAACAAACAGAAGATAAAATTTTAGTGAGCCAACTTAATCTATCAACTAGATTAACAAATGCATTATTGAATTCAGGCATCAGTGACCTAAGAGGCTTAGCAGGACTTCCAAGAGAAGAAGTTGCTAATTTCAAAGGAATGGGTAAAAAATCAATGACAGAATTAGAAGAGATAATGGCTGACAAAGGATTAACATTTGAAATAAATTAATAGATGAACAATAGACCGAAAATAACAAAACTTGCAAGTAATAAAGCTCATTCAGAATCATTGAAGAGAAGTTTACTAACTGATTTGGTTACTTATGAATATTTAGAAACTACAGCAAGTAAAGCGAAAGCGATTGTTCCTCTTTTTGACAAAATGATTAATATCGCAAAAGAAAAGAACAAAAGACATGCAGAGATGAAGTTAAATAAAATTTTGTTTAGTAAATTGGCAACCGAGAAGGTACTAAATATCCTTTCTAAAAGATTGGATGATTCTGACGGCGGTTATCTAAATTTATACAAAACAGGCTTGAGGAAAGGTGATAATGCTCCTATGATCAAAATGATCGTGAAAGGCTATGTTTACAAAGAAATTGGTGCAAAGAAAACCTCTAAAAAGTCAAAAAAGAAAGAAACACCTGTTGCTGAAGCAAAAAAATATGATGTGAGTGAAATAAAAGACATGTCACAATCACAAAACCAAAATATGGAAAAAGGTGCACAAGGAAAAGCTAAATCTAGATCAGGTATTTAATAATAATGAAAAACACTACAGTAATAAAAAAGCAAGACTTGAATAAAAAATGGTATCTAGTTGACGCCAAGGGTGTTCGACTGGGTAGATTGGCTACCTATTGTGCTAGTATTTTGATTGGTAAAAATAAAACTACAAAAACAACCAATATGGTAGGAGGTGATGCACTAGTAATCATAAATGCTAAAGAAGTTGATGTTTACAAAGAAAAACTAAAAAAGAAAAAATATTATACTCACTCAACTTATCGTGGTGGTTTCAAAGAGGTACCTCTAGAAGAAATGCTAGACAAATTCCCTGAGAGAGTTATAGAAAAAGCAATCTCTGGTATGTTACCAAAAACAAAGCTAAGAGATGAATTTTTAAATAATCTTTATGTTTATGCAGATGATAAACATAAACACGATTCACAAAAACCAGTTAAACTTGAAATTAAAACCAAATGACAGATACCAAAAAAGATACAAAATCAAAAGTAAAACCAAAAGCAGCTAAAGAAGTTAAAGCTGAACCAAAAGCAAAGGTTGAGAAATACTATTATGCTCTTGGAAGAAGAAAAACTGCTGTAGCTACAGTGAGATTGTTTGAATCAAAAGGCACTAGTACAGTAAATGGAATGGATCTGAAACAATATTTTCCACTTAAATCCGACCAAAAAGTAGTAAATGGACCGCTAATACTACTAGAAAAATTAACAGATTTTTACTTTACTTCAAAAGTAAAGGGTGGTGGAAAAAAAGCTCAAAGAGAAGCAATCAGTTTGGGTATTGCTAGAGCATTTGTAAAATCAGACGAAACTCTTAAAGCTACACTTAGAAAAGCATCTTTCATGACTCGTGATGATAGAATGGTTGAGAGAAAGAAAACTGGCAAAGTCAAAGCTAGAAAATCTCATCAATTCTCGAAACGTTAATCATAAGTATTTCCATTCGGTTATATTCAATGTTCTTTTCCTAAAAATAAATTAGGATTAATAGATTTTTTTAGATTTCCTTCGCACGAATCAATTGCTATAATTTTAATCAATAGGGTTTCCTATTAGATTTTTATTGAATATGCGCAAAGCAACGAGAATTTCATTATTAATTTTATCTCTGATATTATTGGCATTCTGGTCACCATGGCAGTCATGGAATTTTGAATGGATTAATATTTTTGGGATTGATTCCAAAGACAGTTATAGTGGTTTGAAGGTCAAATCTTTTTCCGGTGAAATGGAGGTTTTTATAGATGGAGAGTCAGCAGGTATTACTACGGACCAAGAATCATTTCTCGAAGTCTATCCTATAAACCCTGGAGAGCATAACATAAAGATTGTTCGTCCTAATAATGATGGATTCTATGCAGAATTCGAAAGAAATATTAACTTTGAGAGTGAGGTCGACGTTGTTATTGGCTACGATCTTGGTCCTTCATCTTTATTCTCTGAAGGACATATACTTACCGCGAAAAAGAGCTTCACAAAAGGAGCTGAACCTACATTAGATATACTTTCGACAGTAGACGATGTAGATGTTAAACTAGATGGAAGAGACATCGGTAAAACACCTTTAAGGTCAGTTCCGATTGCAATAGACAGCACTCACATATTAAGTTTTAGCAAGACAGGTTTTGATTCCTTAGAGATAGAGATTTTGCCTACAGAACAATCGGAGAGAGACAAATTGAAAGATGTCGAATTAAGTTTAGAGGTTAATTTATTTGCAAAACCAGTTGAATTAACTGCCCAACAATGAATGTAGTCAAAAAATTACATGGTTCAGTGAGGTTTCCTACCTCTATTATTGTTAAAGGTGCGAATGTGCTGGGAGTTGAGATTGCACGTTCACTTCTAGAGCAGGGAGGTTATGTGATAATAATTGATAGCGAGAGTAATGCATCACGAAAACTACTTGATCCGCTAGTCCAATACAAGAATCTTACCGTCTTAAACTATTCCGCAATCAACACACTCGGTATGGATCTACGGAGATTAGATTATGTATTTTATTTTGAACACAAATCTACTCATTTAAGGGAAAAGATCTCTACTCAGAAATATCTGCAAAATTCCAACTACTTGGATTCAATGCTAGATTTATGTTCAAAATTTGATTCAAAATTTCTACTCACCACTTCGATAAAAGCCCATCAACTAAATATCTCGAATGCACATGTTGACTATAATTATGGTTTGAATAGCACTTCAAATCATTCCCAATATATGGAACTCGAGATTCAAAGATATTCCGAAAGTCTGGTACAAGAATATATTCAGCGCGTTGGAATAAATGCTCGAATACTTCGGTTAGGGGAGATTATTGGTAGAGGAACAGAATTTGATCAGAATTCCAGTTTGATAAAGCTGATTAGAAATGGACTTGAAGGGAAGGATTTGAAAGTGCCCGGAGATGGTCTTGAAGCAAATTACTACATTCATTATCTAGATGCCGCCTACGGTGTCCTGAAGGCTCAATTTTCAGCTAGTTCAAAGGGAAGGATTTTTACTTTAGCAAATCCGGAAGAGGTTACAATTCTTTCAATTGCTTACAAGCTTTTAGAGTTGTTACCAACTGCAAGAGAAATACGATTTGATAGTGAGGACGATCAATTCCCATCTTTGATTTTGTATAAACCAGCCGAAAGTCTTTCTACAATTGGCTGGAAACCCCGGATCGAATTTGACAGATCACTGATACAAACAATTGAATACATTCAAGAATTATTAATAATTGAAAAAGCACTTAAAGAGGATAGTACCTTGAAAGTAGCGCAAGGAAAGAATATGTCTGATAAGATTAGAGACTTCTTTTTTGTTGCGGAAAATGAAGGAAGTGAAGGAGATGCAATTTCAAAATTGATTGCAGAAAGGAAAAAGCTTGATATGGCAAGGACAGGCAATATGATCCAAGCTAATGTAGGCAAAAAGTCTGCGACTAAACCAATAGTAAAACAATCTTTTTTACAAACAATTGACACTACACTTCATGACATCTTGTTTGGTTTCAGTAGAAGAATATTTTTTCTAAAAAATGTAACTGTAACAGATTTTATTGTCACCTTATTTTTGATTACGGGCTTTGCTGTAATATATTTTATGTTAATTTCCCCATTATTTAGCTTAAGTAGAAATATTTTCTCTACCAGGGTTTATTATGACCGTGTTATTGAAAATGTCTCAAATTTGAATTTTGAAGAAGCTAGAAACAACAATCTCAAACTTAAGAACAATCTAGAATCTGCTCAGTTAAGAGTTGAGGATTTACAATATTTGTTTTCTTTATTAAATAAAGATGATTTATATAGCTCAACTCAGAAATATATTGAAAGTTCTATAGATTATTCAGAAGGGTACGGAAATTTATTAGATGCATACACGCCAATGCAATCAATAATTTATAATTCAAATCCCAATTTAGTGTATAGATTTGGAGAAGATAAGTTGCTTAGTGTAAATGATACAGGGAATTTCAAAGAAGAGTTGGATCAAATGTATAGCCAAAGGGGGATCATTGAGGATAACCTTGCTAGAGTTGCATCGGCAAAAGAAGAGTCCAATATCTATTCCCAGAAATTACCTACTAATTTAATTCAAAATATTTCGGAAAAAATGTTAGATTTGGACGAGAAATTCAAATCATCACAATTCATTGCAAATCAATATAATAATCTACCATTGCTTATGGGACGAGAGAAACCTGTAAATTATCTTGTTGTTGTACAAGACAATACAAGATACAGCAGTTCAGGTGGCGCTATTGTTGGTTTTATTAATTTCACAATTGAGCAAGGATCTATTAAGAGCATTAATACAGAGGTGCTTAGGACTCCTGTATTCAATAAAGATGTTGTGACATCTGACGTCCTGTCCTCTATAAACTTAGTTTCAAGCAAAGAAGTTAGTACCGACAACATAGTATTTCAAGATTTATACAATATCTCCGAACCTACTCTCTTCTTAAATGTTATAAAGAGAAATTATGAATTAAACTCAAAAACAAATATTGACTTAGTCTTATCAACTAATGTAGGAACATTGAGTAGATCTATGCAAAACTTCGGTGAGATTAATTTCAGACAACTTAATTTCAATGATGACAATCTGCTCAATAACATTAGTTTATTAAATAACACAAATGATCCAATTGCTAGAAATGAGATCATTATGAATCTATACGCAAAAAATATTGCTGATGGTTTCAACAATCTTAATAACAATATTAACGATATTGTTATTACAATGGCATCGTCACACGACACAAAGGATATGCTCTATTACACAAGTAATCCTGAATTTGAGTCATTTATTAGATCGATTACAGGAGTTTCATACTCACCAAATGCCGAGTTGTATTTTGGAATGAATCATGACCCAGAATCAAAAAGTGATTTGACGAAATATCCAATTTCAACAATTTCTGGAAGTATTAATATTGATGCAGAGTATGTTACTAAGTCGGCATTAAATTTGAGATTAAATAATGTTGAAAATCTTCAAAATGGTTATCTTTGCGTATCTGGAGGTGCCCAGAATATTGAGAACATTGACGTATCTCCAGAATTAGTATCAACTACTTATTCTGTAGACAAAACTTGTAACATTTATCTAAAAGACGATGATATGTCTTATGGGATGAACTATACCTCAAGTCAATTCGCAAATCCGGAAACAAAACAAACAATTTTTATGTTAAGATTAAACAAGAATCCTGGAATTGAAAGCAACTTTGACTTAGAGTTTGCCTTTGACCAGAATTTTGAAGTTACTCCTGAAGGAACAGACTTTATCAAAGAAAATAATACATTTATTTATTCTGGAATACTTACAGGAGATAAGATTTTTAAGTTTGAATTAAAAAAATAACATGAATAACCCAAAACAAATTTTCACACAAGAAGGTTACGACAAGATTGTCTCAGAAATTGAGGAACGGGAAACTACTACTAGAACAAAAATTGCAGATGAAATTGAGAAAGCTAGACAACAAGGTGATTTGTCAGAAAATGCTGCTTATAAAGCATCTATCGAAGCAAAAGAATTTAATGAAAATCGTATAAATCAACTTAGGGAACTTCTAGCCAATGCTGAGGTTTCTTCAAATTCCTTCTCAGGAGTTGTAGATCTTGGCAGAAAGGTTACAATCCAAAAAGTTGATGGTGGAGGAGATATAGAGTACATAATAGTTGGACATAATGAAGCAAATCCAACTGAAAGGAAGATTTCTTTAGATTCACCTTTAGGTAAATCACTCTCTGGCAAAAAGAAAGGGGATAAAGTTATAGTTAACACACCTGGTGGGTCAGTGGAGTTTGTCATTAAAAATATAAAATAAATGGAAAGACACGCAGTCCCTCAAAATATTATGGAAGTGGAGTTCAAACTCTTTGGTGCTTTATCAGTAAAGCAGTTCGCATACTTAGCTGGGTTTTTAATGTTAGCTCTTCTAATTTATTTTACACCACTACCAGGCTTATTGAGGTTCGTATTGATTATCTTAGCTGTAATTCTTGGAATATTTCTATCCTTGATAAAAATTAATGGTCAATACTCATCTGTATGGCTTACGAATTTTATTGTAGCCATGTTTACATCTCAAGAGCGAGTTTGGAAAAAAACTGGAGTTGTTCCAGATGTATTTCATGAGGAAGTACGTAAAACAAAAGAAGAAACACTTGAAAAGGTGAAAAAAGAAGGTCGGATAAAAGCATCAATTGCTCCTTTGAGCAAATTTGAAGTTAAGATGACACCCACCGTAGCAGACAGAGAGGAAGAATTAAGACTAAAACAAATTGAACAAACAATGTTTGGAACGGACACATCACAGAAAACTATCGATACACAAGATGATAGAAATATTCAATCGGGATTGAGTAGTGGAATGAGCATCAAAGGTTACGTTGTAGATAAAGAATCCAATCCAGTTAAAGACGCTTTGGTTAGTGTAAATGCAGAAGGTGGTGAATTCATAAAAGAAATTACAACTGATGAGAGGGGTTACTTTGATTTAGGGATGCCACTAAGCCCTGGAGTGTACTTTGCTAGCATTGCTGCACCAAAGATGGTTTTTGAATATTACAAAATCAGACTGAAACCAAATCAAGATACACTATATAAATTTAAAGCAAAATAATGGGAGTTCTATCAAGCGCAAAAATTAGCACACAAGATCATCTTGAAATAGAAGATATTCGAGACGATCTCGTACTTTTAAAAGATGGACGGGTTTCTCTAGTCATAGAAACAGGTGCTGTAAACTTTGATCTACTATCAGAGGAAGAACAAGACGCAAAGATCAAAATGTTCGCTGGCATGTTAAACTCCCTTAATTTCCAGATGCAAGTTGTAATTCTAACGGAAAGATCAGATTTGACGGGATATGTTGAAAAGCTTGTATCATTCAAACAGCAACAAGCATCAAAACCATTAGTAAGACAAATAGAAATATATTTACAATTCATTAAAAACTTAACTTACAATAGAGAAGTTTTAGATAAAAGATTTTTTATTGTTATTCCGGAGATTTCAGCAGAGGTTCAAAGGACGGGTATTGTTAAGCAGATTTTTGGAAAAAGAGTTCAAATAACAAACAGAAAAGCGATATTTGATAAAGCAAAAATTAATCTATATCCCAAACGAGATCACGTGTTCAAACAATTTAAAAAACTTGGAATTGAAGCGTGGCAACTTAACAATGAACAACTTGTTAGACTTTATTATTCGATGTACGATCCTGACAAAATCGGTTCAAAGAATCTGGAGTTGACAACAACTAAATATACTTCTTTTAAAGCGGATGAAACTACCAAAACTTAAAATTCTTGATAAATTAAAGAAAGATTCGAAATCTGAAACCCCACAGATTCAAGTTATGGGTGCACCTGATCAGAATCAACTTGAGCAAGCAGCTGTTGATGATTTTTCAAAAGCAGTTGTGGACGTCAAAGATATTATTGCTCCACCAGCGATTGAAATTGACTTCAACCACATGCTTATTGGAGGGAAATACTTCAGAACATTTTTTGCAACAGGCTTCCCAAGATGGGTCAGTGCAAATTGGCTTTCCCCACTAATCAATTTTGAAAGACCTCTCACGATTAGTTCTTTCTATTATCCAGTTGATTCTGCATTAATATTATCGAGACTAAAAAGAAAAATTGCAGAGTTACAAGCTTCATTAAACATTGATGTTGAGGCAGGTAAAATTCCAGATCCAAACATCAAGATTACACTTAAAGATGCAGAAGAATTACAACAGGCTATCGCTAGTGGAAATGAAAAGTTCTTTCATTTTGCCTTGTATATTACAATCAGATCAACTAATCTACAAGAACTAGAAAAGATTTCCAGGAATGTAGAATCCACGTTATCGGCACTTGGAGTAATTACCAAAATTGCATCACTACAACAAGAACAAGGATTTGTTACAAGTATGCCTTTAGGTATGGACAAAATATACCTAACTAGGAATATGGATACAACCTCACTTGCAACTACTTTCCCATTTGTGTCTTCAGAGCTTACAATGGATGACGGGATTCTCTACGGAATCAATAAACACAACAAAAGTTTGATCATTTTTGACAGATTCCAGATGCCAAATGCAAACATGGTTGTCTTCGCAACATCTGGAGCAGGAAAAAGTTACATGGTTAAACTCGAGGCAATCAGAAGTTTGATGATGGGAACGCAGATTATCATTATTGACCCAGAAAAAGAGTACGAAAAATTATGTTTAACTGCAGGTGGAGATTATATTTCCTTCTCCCAAGATGGCGGTCAAAAATTAAATCCTTTCGAATTATCAGGAATCTATGACAAAGATGAAGACGAGCTTAGATTTAAAATTCTATTGCTAAATGGTTTGATCAGACTTATGGTTGGTGGAGTTTTGACTGCTATTGAGAGCTCAATTCTTGATCGTGCTTTGATTCTAACCTATAAAGAAAAAGGCATCACACCAGATCCAGCAACTCAGAGGAGAGAACCACCACTTCTTGAAGATTTGTATAAAGTTTTGATGGCTATGGCTGAAAACGATGCGCACATTCTTGCACAGAAATTGGAAAAATATATTAAGGGTAGTTCCGCAGGTATTTTTGACCAAAAAACCAATATTGAAATCAAAAACTCTTTCACGGTATTTAGTATTCGGGATCTGGCAGAAGATTTAAGGCCAATCGCTATGTATTTAATGCTTGATTACATTTGGACCCGTGTTAAAAAAGATAGAAAAGAAAGACTATTAATAATTGATGAGGCATGGTGGATGATGCAATTTGAAGAAGGTGCAAGATTTTTACACTCAATTGCCAAAAGAGCTAGAAAATATGCATTGGGCTTAACAACAATCACACAAGATGTTGAGGACTTTTTGGCGACTGATTATGGTAGAGCAGTTGTAACAAACTCATCGATCCAGGTTTTATTGAAACAAAGTACAGCTGCGGCAGATAAGCTCCAAAAAGTATTCTATCTCTCAATGGGAGAAAAACAATATCTATTAACAGCCGGAATTGGAGAAGGAATCTTCTTTGCTGGTAATAACCATGTTGGAATACAAGTCATCGCTAGTGAAAACGAGCATAATCTGATTACTACAAATCCAAGGGAAATGAAAAAGATGGAAGATGAAAATTTAAGACGAGTTGAAAAAGAGAGATTAGAAAAATTACAAATTCCTATAGCACAAGAAATGACAGGTAATCAAAATCCTACGGAAATGAATAATCCCGAGGTTCAACAAAACAACTCTTCAGCGAATATGACAAATCCTACTAACACAGCTCCTTCCCTTATGAATCAAGGGCAACCTATTACAAGTCAGAATATTCAAACTCCAAACAATTCTTTTGTCACACCGCAAGCTGAAAATAGTGTTATGTCACCAAATGTTTCCCAAAATACTAATCCTATAATGAATCAACAAAATCAAATCCCAGTAACAAATCAAAATATAAACTCTCAACCACAGCAAAATAATTCACTTAATCAGAATGTTGGTAATGTATCTGGTTTTAACCCATCACCACAAGCTCAGTTTAGTAATCAAATCCAAACAGGAATTAATTATCCACAGGTAGATCAATTTGGAAATAATCAAAATGCAACACCAAATATTACAAATACATAAATTGTGTAATTTCTCTTATTTCTAAAAATATTATATTATTTAATAATATGGATAATATTTTTGGAATTAACTATCAAGGTTATTCGCTTACAGGATTATTTGTAGCTTTAGGCATCCTTACCGTTGTTATTACATTGGTACTCTATATTTTCCACCTGAAGAACAAACTCAATAATTTCGAGAATCCAAAGTATGGTTTTCTTGGTAAAAATATTTATCCACTCATCGGATTTATTACCCTTGGAAGTATTATCTTGTTTGCATTTTACGGTTCTGTTGCTCCTACGCCATCTGATACTCAAGCTGATGTAAAAATAGATGGGCAGATAAATGCCACTATGAAAAGCCAAACGATTGCACTAGTAAATGTAAATTTCAGTTTTACCCCATATGTGAGTGGAAAACCATGGGGTGCAACAGGAGATACTTTCGATATTTATTGGGATATTGAAGGAAAACAAAAGTATACAAAATATGAACTTTCACGTACCTCAGCAAATCCTAGCAATTTTACGATGTCATTACCAAAAGACACCTATGATGTCAAAATCACACTGGTTTATAACGATAAAACTTACTCCTTCGAAGATCGTATCACATATTAGTTCCGTGATATAATTTATCACTGTTTTAGATAGTCGCCCCAATCTCTATTTAACTAAGGTTATTGTAGAGGGTGGGGAGGAAAGTCCGGACTCCATTTTGGTCTCGTTTTTAAACGAGATGAGTACCACTTTCTCCCTCTACTTCTGTAGAGGTGTCTAGGAGGTGGGTGGGTGTGAACTTACGGATAAAAGGGCAACAGAAAGTAAATAGCCACGCACTCATTCGTGAAGGCGGGGCAATAGTGAAAAGGTAGTGTAAGAGACTACCGGCATTTTTGGTAACAATAATGTGCTTTGTAACCCCTACTCGGAGCAACTCCCGTAAAACGGGAGGCATAGACAAATGACTGTCTCAATTGCGCAAAGCGCGAGGATACAGAATCCGGCTTACGAAACAGTTAATCCCATCTTCCCCCTGTTTTCACAGGGGGGTTGAGGGCGGGATTAATATTATGCTAATCTGGTTAGGTTATTTTATTGTATAAAATGAAAAAATCGATCTTTATTATTTCTATTCTTGTAAGTCTATTTCTTGTTACAGGTTGTGTCCGAAATACGGACGAAGTCAATGTGACGGAAGAGGCACTTACTGATAATACTTTAACTAATATAAATACAGAAATGATTAATGAGAATCCACAACCTAACAAAACAATAGTTATGAAAACCAACAAAGGTGATATAACTATAGAGTTGTTTAATGAGACAATGCCGATAACGGCTAATAATTTCCTAAGACTAGCTCAGGAAGATTTCTACGATGGTGTGATTTTTCATAGAGTTATACCTGAATTCATGATTCAGGGAGGAGATCCTGATGGTTTAGGAACGGGTGGTCCCGGATATTCAATCCCTGATGAATTTACTGATAACAATAAAAATAACAAAGGAACTTTATCAATGGCAAATTCTGGTCCAGATACCGGTGGCAGTCAGTTCTTTATCAATCTTGTTGATAATAACTACTTAGACGAGAAACATCCAGTTTTTGGGAAAGTAGTAAGTGGAATTGAGGTTGTAGAGGCTATTGGAAATGTTGAAACTGGACCTAATGACAAACCATTAGAAAATATAATTATTGAGGATATAGTAATTAATTAATCTTTATTTTCAAAATTTCTTAATATCTTAACTTCTTCACTTCATAATTTTTCCGTCTTTAAATATTAGAGTGCCATCTACACGTATGCTACTTCCCTTGTGTCTCAAATCCTTAATCATATCCCAATGAATAGGTGCTTGGTTTTTGCCCCCACCTCGTTTGTATGGATATGACATTCCAAGAGCGAAATGAACTGTGCCATAAATTTTCTCATCAAAAAGTATATCCTTTATGTACTTTGTGATTTTTTTGTTCATTCCGATTCCAAATTCACCAATACGTTTATTTCCTTCGTGACTTTCGAAAATGCTCTTCAGAAATTTGGAGTTAGACTTTGATGAATATTTTATAACTTTTCCTTTTTGAAATTCTAATCTTATACCTTCAACTTCATTCCCATTGTAAATCTGAGGTAATTCAAATTCTATAAATCCTTCTGCTGAGTCTTCGATAGGAGCAATGAAACACTCACCATCAGGAATGTTATGTTTGCCGTTGTCTACACCTAATGAGAGGCGATTTTTGATACTAAATGAAAGTTCTATCCCATCACCTTTTATCTCAACACGTTTACCCCTATCTAATAATATTTGTAAAGGCAGTATTTCGGCATCCATTTTCGTGTAGTCTACATTGCAAGCATCATAGTAAAAGTCGGTGAACTCATCTAATGTCATTTCCGAGTTTTCTGCTAAAGCCTTTGTGGGATAGTACGTGAGACACCAAGGTTTCTGTAGCATCTTGTCCGAGACTGGTCTCAAAGATGACTGTCTAACCGTAAGTTTGTTACTCTCAATTTCTTTGAGGAAATTTTTATCATGAATTGAAACAATTTTTACAACTTTGTCAGCCCATTCAGTTTGCAATGAATATAGTGAAACATCTTCTAGTTGTGCTTTAGAAGCATTTTTGTAGAAAATTTTTGCAAAATTTCCGAAATCCGCTCTGCCTACATTGAAATTACCTGTGAAGATATCTAGATTTACCAGTGCACCTAGTTTTATGGCTTGTTCATAAAGTGGTTCAAGTAACTCTAAGCTGGAAAAGTCGGAAGCCGATATAGTGAGCTTCTCTCCCTTTTTAACTTTAAGTGAATGTCTAAGGATAACCTCAGCAAGTTTTTCTGCTCTTTTTAACATGATATTGTGATTTTACAATCCAGGTTGGATAAAAGTAAACATATTTTGTTTCGATTTCCATTATATCAGTTAACATAATATAATCAGCCATTACTTTTTTATAGAGAGATATGTTTTTCAACAAGATTAACAAAATGGATTTATTAGTTGCATTCTATATTACCTGCCTTGCGTTGGCTGAAATAACAGGAGTCAAAACTTTTCCTCTCGTTAATTTATTTGGTTATCAATTAAATGCGAGTGTAGCAATTTTTTTAATTCCTATATTATTTACTATAAATGATGTTGTAATTGAAGTTCATGGAAAAGAGCGTGCACGTAGTATTGTTCGATCTGGTTTAATAACTATCTTTTTTATAATGGTTTTTTCCCTATTTGCCACCTGGCTTAATCCCTCTCATCGTTCTGAAGCAATAGAGTCTGCTTACGATACTATATTCTCCAAATCAGCTAGAATTTCGGCTGCTAGTTTGACAGCTTTCACTTTGGCGGAGTTCCTAGATATACAAATTTTCAGTAAAATCCGTGAAAAAATGGGAAAATCGAAGTTGTGGTTAAGAAATAATATTTCAAACTTTATTGCACAATTTGTGGATACAGTTGTTTTTATGGTTTTGGCATTCTATTCCCTAAATGTAGATTTTGGTGAAAATGCGGTATTCTTATTTAGTCTAATACTTCCTTATTGGCTTCTGAAATGCTTCATGTCGATAATTGAAACTCCGTTCGTGTATTTAGGAATAAAGTGGTTGAGAAATTCGAATGAATAGTTTAAACAGGAATATACCTAACTCCTGTGTTCTTCCCAATCTTCTTAATTAAGCCTTTCTTTAGAAGTCCTTTGATGATAACATTCACATTTTGTCTTGTCATGTTAAGTTCTCTGCCAATTTCAGCCCCACTTGAATTTTGTGAATCAACAACAATCTGCATTACTTCTTTTTCTCTAGGTTTCAAGATAGTGAATTTACTATTCATGATATCAATGGTGCCCGCAGTGTGATTGTAGATTAATCTAGCAGTCTGCGTAACTCCATGCAGAAGGCTTTTAGCATAAAATTCAATCCATTTAGTTAAATCCTGACTATTGATAGTTTGTTCAATAATATCGAAGTAGTAATGTTGATTAGTTAGTAAATAATCATCAATTGTTAATAATAAGTGTTTATCAATTCCATGTTTGTATAATTTTGCACGCGATAATATTTTTGATGTTCTACCATTTGCCTCGTGAAATGGATGTATCTCTGCAATTTTGAAGTACGTTATTGCTGCTAAAATTACAGGATTTAAGTCCTGATTACTTTCTAACCATTTAGAGAACTCATTTAGTTTAGGTATGATTGCATTTGGATGAGTTCTAACGGTTGATTGATATTCGTATTTAATGCCATCTTCAATCGTTATTGAAGAAATTTCTTTGGCATCTGTTCTAAAATAGGATGTCTCTTGAGATAAAAGCTTTTTGTGAACGGTTTTTAACATATCTGAAGTGATAAGATTTCCTTTAGTTGGAACGAGTTTGGAAAACCCTCTCAGAATTGAAAGATAGTTGTGATAATAGATTTTGTCCTCAGCACTGATTAATTTGCTAATCAATTTTGTGTCCCAGTCTTTGCTTAATTTTTCCATAGCTCCAATGTTGTTTATGACAGCAGAGAAAGCTGCGATTTCTTCTGCCTCCAATGATATTTTTCGTTGTGTTTCGTTATCTAAGAAGTGATATGCGCCGTAAACTCGACCATGAAGTTCTTGGAACTTACTTATTATGTTAAGTAATTGCTCGGTTACTGAATACTTGATTTCCATATGTGTAATATAACTGATTTGATTATATATCTCGGCTATTTTAGTGTCAAATATATTATAGACAATTACCATTTCCTGGTTGACTAGTTGTTAGCTGAGTAATAGAATTGAGTTTTGCTTTTTGACTTTCGAGTCATTTTTTATTGTGAAAATCTTATGGGTCCAGATGATTTATTAGCATTACAAAGTGTTAAGCCTCCTGAGCAAGTTATTAGGGGTTTATTCCCTGAACCTAATACTCCTACAGAATTTGATATAGAACCTAAAAGTCTTATTGAGAGAGTTATTGAGGATTTAGGGAGAAGGATTAGTGGTCCAGAGTATAGTGAGGAAGAAAAGAAAAGACGAAGAGAGTTTCTAAAGTATGGTCCATTGGCACTTGCTGGAGCAGCTATAGGAATGGATCCGTTAACAGATGCCTTGGCAAAGATTGGTCATTCTGAAATCAACAAAACGAATGCTAAAGCGGAACCTGGTATTAATAAAGGGAGTGATTTACCTGCTACAAATCCTGTTGATGTTAATACAAGTGTTTCAAGTACAAACCTTCTTACAAATCCTGTTGATTCCAGTGCTAATGGTTCGAGTAATAGAGGTGGTACTGAAGTAAATTATACTGATGAAGAAATAAAAAAAGTGACTGAAGAACTTGAGGAATTGGGTAAAAAGCATTTTGAAGGAATGGCTGAAGGTGAGGGTGAACATTCGGAAAAGTTGTCTTATTTGGGTTATGGGGTAATGTTGACTATGATGACTCACTTCGGGATAACGGTTGGTCAAATATCAGCAAGCAAGGGAGAAAAACAGTTTAACGAATTCAGCGCAGCACGTTCAATAGCATTACTCTATGGAAGTAACGCATTATTACAAAAATTGGGAAATGAAGCTGACAAAGAGTTCGGTCATCATATGATTCATGAATTTACGGGCGGAGAATTTCCACTAAATCTCACATTAACCGCATTTTTGTCAGTTCTAACTAATGTTACTGAAAAACTAAAAAATGACTTGATGAAACAATTAGATTTGGATGAAGCAAGAATTAAAACAAATAAACCACAGCGGAATTTCTTAGAAAGAGTTACTGGAAAACTGGGAGGTGAAAGGCAAGAAGAAATGGAGTTGGATGAAGAATTCGATTTTTTTGAGAGCGTTAAAACAGAAGGTGAAGATAGGACTCTTATAGAGTATTCATCAACGGATCTTCGAACGGTAGTACAAGAAAAGATATTAGCTTTCAATCAGAAAGAAGGTGAAGATAAACAAAAAGAGAAAGATAAGTTAGTATACGAACTACAGCAGTTGAAGGAGTTTTATACAGATATGGTTGTTTCTACAACATCTAGGGGAATGGGACTCATTGGTGCTTTATCACCAATCTTTACTACTTATTTAGGTTCTGATTTGGGTAATCAACTTAGCAATTCACTTCTAGATATAGCTACCAAGAAGCAAATGGTTGAAGAAATACTAATCAATCTTGATAAACTATCAGATTCAAATGTGCTTGAAGGTTCATTGATGCTGCTTGAAGTAACCAGTGCAAATAATTCTGCGGAAAAGATGAATAAGCTGAATGGACTAAGAGGTGCAATTATGTTTTACGCGGCTAATGTGTCCGGCTTCTGGTTTGCAGGTGATCCTCCAAATGCATTCGCAATACCTAAGGCTAATGAGAGGGGATTCTTGATGGAATATCTCAAAAAAAGCCAACTAGAAGGTTTCGCAGGTTCAATGGCGGGTGGACTATTGGCTACAGTTATTGCATTACATAATAGTTTTGATATTTCAATTGGTTCATTCAAAGATCTGAAGTTTATGAGTGAATTTGGGAAGGGCTTAATGATTGGACTTAAGAAAACTGGTAAAGGACTCGCACACTTAGGGAATACTATCGATGAGATTACAAGAGGTACAAAACTCGATAGAATTGATGATTTCAGAGTGGTGAAAATTGATAACATCAACAATTTAATGGAACTTCAGTCATTCCATTCACATGATGGACAAGTTGTATCACTTGAGAGGCTGGTAGAGCACATTAAACGCGAAGATATGACAGACAGAGAGAAAGAGAACTTGATTAACAAAGTGCAGCAACTTTCTTATTCGTTAGAAGAAGCAACAACATTTGATCTTGAGAGATTGAAAGGTCTGGTAAATGAAAACCAAGATTTGGATAATTATGAATTGTATAAAAATTTCTTATACTCGGAGGAAGCAAAATCAGCTAAATCCTTTGATGAATTAATTGATTTAGCTCAAGAATATGCTTATGAAAACGGAATTGATAACTTCGAAATCGGACAATTTGCAGAACTAGTATTAGAGTTATCTGATGAAGTATCTCCTTCAGATGCATTAATTAGAGAATATCTACTTCAAGTTAAAACAAATGATCCTAGATCTTTTGTGATGCCTGGTTATCTATTTCCTAAGTCAATAGAAGCTTTAGCTAGAGAACTTACAAAAGGTGGAAAAAATGTGGCGAAATCATTTAAGTTTCTTCCTTTGAAAGAATGGAGAGATCATATTGGTAATTTCGCTGAAAAATTCGTTTCATTAGAATCGGATGATCACCATCATGAAGAAAGACCTACAGTTTTTGATTTATTAGTAGAGGGAAAAGAAATTACGGTTGAGGATTTTATAATTTTTATGAATCAGTTTAATCCAGCTTCGGGTAGTGTTGATGGGATTCAAGATATGATGGGAATGTTGGGAATAATGAGTACTGAAAAAGATGTTCCGATGGGCTCTGAGATGCCAATTATGAGTAAATTTATGGGAGAATTTATCACGAAGTTGGCTGAACATAGAAAGGATCCAGGAATGGTAAAGGTTCTAAACGAAGTCAATAAATTCTTTGAATTCTTCAAAGATAAAATGAAGGATGACTATAAAAACGGTAAATCCCATGAAGCTCTGGATAAAACTCAATTAAAACCTGAATTAGTAGATATATTGTTAAAAGCTGTAGGACAGGGGGTTGCTATGCCTGATCTATTAAAGAGTCTAGGAGTGTCATACGATGATTTGAATAAGGTTGATTCTGATGCTTTAGAAAACGCCATTTTAAGAATGGCTAAGTATAATTATGACGCAGACACCGTATCAAAAGAATTAGGACATTCTGCCAAGGAAGTGCTTTATGCATTGCTTACACAATTGTCACATGTTGGTGCAATGGTCGAATTTTCCAAGACTGCATTTAATGGTGTGGATTCACTGATGGGTGATATGGAGCCTAAAACTAAATTGATGCTAAAAATTGGAATTAGTTCGTTGTTAGGGACAGGGGTAAGTATGTTTGCAGATAATGTAGCTGCATTCCTTTTTGGAATTGCTACAAATGACAGAATTATCGATGAATACATACAAGAAGTAGGCGGTTTACCAGGAGGTGAAAAACAAGAGAAAGAATTAAAACTAGAGGGATTTATGTTATCTTTGTGGACTGCAATTATGGCTGGATCATTGTTCAAGTCTGGAAACGGACCAAACTTCGCATTATTAAATTTATATCCACAAGCAGAAATAATCGCCCATGAGCTTTCAGATATTAATTTAGATAATGAACCATTCATAAGAGATTACGTCATCTCATCTATGGATGATGAAAGTGCCATTCTGGATAAGCTAAAGAAGCTGGGTCTGAGTATGGAGGCTGCACAGAAATGGTACAGAGAAAATATCCATGCTTTAGCAGTCGAAAAAATTCAGAAAACCATTTTCTTAAAACCAAAAGCACTTATAACACCTACGGGTAGTCTCGATACTAGACAGAGTCCAGTTGATTTTATTGAAACATTCAAGATGTCCAAATACTGGTCACCAATAATTTTAGCACTTCAAGCATTTCGTATGGGAATGCTGTTAAATAAAGCAAATACTATTTCTCCCGCTTAGTCATCCACCTAAGCACTTAGCATCAATTAATGAAAATGATTGTTGTTGAGTTTGAATCAAAATCTCCCCACACGGATTACCCTCAATCTGCTCCACAATGTTTTCTATTGTTTTTTCACCACCTAGGTCATATCCGTACTTGATTAAATTCGATCTGTAATTTCTCTCCCCGATAAACCCCAGCGCTAGTATACTTGAAAAGATGTAAGTGGTGATAGTGAATCGAATTATTGTCTTTTTACTTAAAATTCTTATTTTCATATAAGAATATTAGCAACAAAACATGGAGAATTTCTGGGAAATTAAATCTTTTCATACGAAATCAACTCGTATTTCTTAAAGCTTACTATAAACTCCATTTTCGTCTACGACAATAGTAGCAATACTATTGTCGACTTCGTTTCCGGAGTCTGTGTGTGAATAATTATGCCATTCACTACAACATGATTTGTATAAATCAATCGTCATAGCACTCTGCCATTGGGACATATTCATCCTGGGGATATATAAAGTAATGTTATATATAACAACGTAGTAAAAAATAATTTTGACAAATTATCGAAAGATTCTCGAGAAAGTAGTGTAGAGGTGGTAAAATTAACGTGAAAAATGAATTGTTGAGGATCCTATTTGAATTGAATGTAAAATCATTTTTCTAGAGATTCCCTTTTTCAAGGGAAAATTTGGAGGAGTCGTGCTAATGAGATCAAGTTGAGCAGAGCGAAACTTAGGTCGAATTAGTCGCGTAAACGAAGTGCACGGGAGAAAGACAAATAAAATAATTTAGTAAGGAGAGATGCAAGAGTGGTTTAATTGGCAGTCCTGGAAAGACTGTGTACCGCAAGGTACCGCGAGTTCGAATCTCGCTCTCTCCGCCAGTTTTTGCAAGTTTACGAGCAAATATACTGGCGTGAGTGCAAAAAGAATAGATTTTGTTTTACAAAATCTTCATATTGCCTCCGAAACTGTAAGTGAATTAAAGAATAATGGAAAAACAAATAAATCTCAAAACCAAAGACGGATTTACGATTTACGGACATCTTAATTCTTCCCAGAAGACAGAGAAGCTAATAATTTTCGTACACGGACTTACTGGAAACCAAACAGAACATCATTACAACAATGCTCCAAAATATTTCAATGACAAAGGCTATGACACATTTCGCTTCGATTTATACAGCCCTCGAAAAAATGCTAGACAAATTTCGGAGGTTTCGATTAAAAATCATATTGACGACCTAAAACTGGTAGTGGAGTATTTCCAAGATAGTTATTCTGAGATAAATATGATAAGCCATAGTATGGGATGTTATGTAGTGATGAAAGCGGGTTTGGAGCGGATTAATAAATTTATTTTCTGGGATCCAACAAAGGGGTTGAAATCCTTAGATGAAAAAGCTGCCAAATATGAGGAAAATCTTGATAAATATATTCTGAATTGGGGTTTAGTGATAATAATTTCTAAAGAAATGGTTAACGACTGGAAAGCTGCTTCTAACATATCTGAATATTTTAAAGAAATACCAACTAATAGCCATTTTATTTTCGCAGGTGAATATAACATCAAGGACGAATGGATCAAACATGTGGAAGGAAAATTCCTTTATAAAATAGTCGAGGGTGCGACTCACACATTTTATGAAGAGGGAGTGCTTGAGAAACTCTATAAATATACTTTAGATTCCTTAGAGCAGTAGGATATTTGATACTATTCTGTCATGACTGAGTCGCTCGCAGAGCATCAGTTATTAGACTTAGTTCGTGAGATATAACTTGTAAGTTTGGGTCGGGTGCATGTACCGGATGTAGGTCAATTAGAGCTTCAGGTTTCCCGTTATAGTAACAAGCATACAATTGTATTCCAATCTCTTTCCGAATTAATCTTTTGAGATCTTTTAAACCGAGAAGTTCTCCATTTCTCCTTTGTATTTCAACTCCACCTTGAAATGTAAGTACTCTAACCACTTCTCCAATGTGTCCTTGTTCTCTAAGAATGTCATTTAGGGCTAACCACTGCCAGGATATTGGCTTGTTTTCTCGTGGTGGATAAAGAAGAGGAGCTAGTGCTTCGAAATTAGATAATTCAAAACTTCCTTGTACAACTGCACCCGCATCTTCCACAATTTCCTCTATCCTATCAATGAAGGGCATACCTGTCTCTCTGACTAACAAAAATGGTAAAGGTTCTACCGTTTGATGTGAAGAATCAATAGAAGGGGCAACAGCAAAATATCTTTCCCTATATGCGTCTAGAGGTCTATCAAGGTTAACATAAAATGGGTGCATCCGAATGTGATCAGGTGAATTCCCTATCTCCGTCTCTATATGACTTCCATTCATAAACATCTGAAGCTCAAGTGGTATAGCAGATATCAACTCATTGCACATTATTTTCATTAATAAAAATTATGTCTGCATTATTCATAGATTTAGCTATGTGTGGATCATGATACTTTTTCCAGAATCTGAATTTTTCTCGAATTTCGTTTTCTCCGAGATTGAGAAACCTCTCTTTGTTTTTTCCGGCATTAATCAGATTATTCAGTCTTGTCTTTTCAGATGCCCATGTAAAAATTTTCAAATCAATTAAATCAAGCACTTCTGGGATAGCATATAAGTAAGCGAGATCAATCAGCAGTATGTTTCGATGCTTTGTGGGTATTACTTCGTGAAGTTCAAGCGTGTCTGTTCTGAAAGCAATCCCATTATTTCGATATTTTGTTAGATATTGATAATTTTTTGCAATATTTTCTGGGAGGTTTATGTATTTGGAATTTTTACTACTTGTGAACTTAGTGATCAAAACCGGATCTAGTTTTGCAGTTCTTCTGGTAAATTTATCAAATAGTGGATAGTAAATATTTTTAGAATCCTTAAATGCTTTAATTGTCTCTGTTAATTTCTCAATATAAAAATATCCTTTTGGAAAATCATTGCTCAATACCCTTTCTTCGAATGGCATTACAAACCCATCCCCTTCAAGGAAAATACACTCCCGTTCATTTTTAAGTGACTTTTGTAACTCTCTTGAAATAATATGTGTTTTTCCAGTGCCCGAATAACCTGCGATTCCGATTATGATTCGTTCATCACTATATTTTTTTAAAAAACAATTGACTCTATCTAAGAGTACGCTATTGTCGCAAATACATTTTAATTTATTCTCTTTCAATGATTCATATCTATCAATCAATTCTTCAGATTCCTGAGATTTTAAATAAATTCTTATTACTTTAGATAGATTACTAATTGAGTAGGTTGAAAAATCTGTTTTTCCTAAAGAACTAGTACTTGATTGAAGTAAATCATGAACTTCGAAAACAAAATATGATTTAATTTTAGGATTGGATTTTACGAATTTAGCAATATACTTTGTTTCTAAATCCACTATAAAACTTGAATATTGGGTACTTGTTTTACTAATCTCGTCTTTAGTGGCACTAAGTGTGGAATCTAAAGTAATTATTGGAAATGTCTTTGAGGTCTCATCTTTATCAGATAAACTAATTTTTGAAAATTCGTTTTGAATTTCTATAGTATGAAGTTTCTCTATTATATGTGTCGGGAAAACTAAGTCTCGTAATTGAAAATTATTTGAAAAAGCCCCACATACACCAAATAAAAGTATCGATCTTATTTCAAATCTATCAAGTTGTTCGATCAGTTCCTTCATACCACTTCCATAAAATCTGCTTAGATCAAACAATAAGGTGATTGATGTTTTGTTTTTAAAAGCATACGAATATCTGAGGAAGTCCAATGATTTAATAACGGTTGGTTTAAAAAACGGTCGTGACTCAATGTAACTTTTTACATCTGAAGGGTTGAAACTGATTATTATGTCTATATAAGCACCTTTGTAACTGAAGTTTTTTTTAGAATAGAGGTTTTGGTTCTGACTAATTTTGCTTTTGATTTTTATAGAATCCTGTCTTATTCCCAAAATTGAAAGTATCCTAGTCAATTGTATTAATCGTCCTTCTCCCAGAACATTTCCGATTTTAAGAATGTTCATATCTTCGAAATATTCAAATACTAGTGATTTTTTAGAATCATCAAAAACTGACAACATTTTGATCTCAACTTTTGGTCTGTATTTCTGGATTTTAAAAATGAGTTCCTCGGGAATCTTTTTTATAATATAGTCAGTAGGATCAAATACCAAGTTATGATCAAGTGCTTTCATTAGTTTTACTGATTTCTTATCCATACTGCCTAACATAGGCAGTTATTAATTTATTTACTCTTAAATTGAGATCCTTGCAATCAATTTTATTTTTTTCCATTGCTTCAAGTGTTGCTTTTATTACTAACAAAGAATAAAAAGGTACAGAGTTGGTTACATATTTCGAATTTTTATCAAGAAGATTTGGCAATAATTTTAAAAATTGTTTGTTTATTTCATTAAGTTTAGGATCCAATATTCGCGTTGTATACGGTACTTTTAAAGGTCTATTCATCCCTGGATAACTATATGTGTTTGATTTGGTTATTGTTTTCATCTCAGCTAGAGGTGTCCCATATCTAACTCTTAACCCAGGTACAATATTGGTATAAGCTCCTTTTTCAAGAAATCCAACAGTGAGTGATAACGTATCAAGCGTTGAAGTAACATCATCCCAAGGAGTAAAAAGTATCAAATTGATGCCGGGAATTAAACCGACCTTTAAAGTCTCATTTAAAGTTCTAATATTTTGTTCTCGTGTTGTTTCTTTTTTGAGATTTTTCAATACTTTGTTATTAAAGGATTCAATACCATATGAAATTATTCGAATATTCGAGTCATACATTTTTGCAAGAATTTCATAGTGAAATATTTCATCAACTCTTGCCGTAACCTTTATGGGTTTATTAATATCTCTTATTTCGTAGAGTCTTTGTAGTAAATCATTGAAAAATGTGTAGTTCGCAAATATATCAGCTGATTCTAACGTTATACTGTCAATTTCGGATTCCCTTCTAATTATTTCGTTAATTACGGACTTTGCCTCAGGTGGAATTACAGTATTAATTTTAATACTACAAAATATGCATTTACCTTTGCATTGATTACCAATATCAATTGATAAAATTTTGTCACCAATTATTCCGTGCTTTATTTTCTTACCAGTTTTATAGTTGATTTTTGAGTAAACTTTTTCAGATTTTGTGAAATTGTATTTACTTTCACTCCCTGTATTTATTAGTAATCCATTTTTATCTAGGTAGCAAATATCAGATAGTTGATTTGCACGTGTTAAGAGATCTTCTCCACGTTGTAGTATTGATATGATTTCATGGAGTACCTTGAAATCTTTTAGGATAAATAAATCAATTATTCCGGTATCTAGAAATTGTTTATGATCATATCTATCAACATCCGGACCTCCTACAATAATTAAAGACTTTTTCGAAAGCACTTTTGTATTAGATATGATTTGTATGTTTTTCTTGAGAATCGTTTGCAGAAGGCTAAATGCGATTATGGGAAAATTGAATTGTTTAATAGTTCCAAATAAATAATCTAATCCACTAATATTTGCATCTATCCATACAACACATACATCTTTAAATTTATTTTCAATTGATTCTAAGATAATTTTTATTCCTAAGTGGGGTGAATTGATTTTTAAAGCATTTCCCTCTTCGTCTCCGTACGGAGATATCAATAATATTGATAAAGGATTTACATAAAATTCTATTTTGTAATCTCCTAGAAAACTAAGAAAATCTTCGAATTTAGAATCAGTATAAATTCTTAGGATTTCTTCTAAATTATCAGTGTGTATTATTATTGATTTTATATGCGTTGGGATTGATTTTTTTAATTGCCGATTGAAAGACTTCTCCAATGTTAGGATTACTCCATTATTCACATAACTCCAATTAGAGGTTACTTTGGATTTGATTAACGTATGTCTCACGTTTTTTCTGGGAAATATTTGAGATAATAATCATCTATAGATTTCTGGAGTTCATCCACGACTCCATAACGCATTGCAATCTGAAGTGCAACAATTATTACATCTCTTACTTCACTTGCTAGGTGTTCTTTGTTTGGCTTACCGTGTTTAACTGATTTAACTCCGATTTTTTCAAAATGGTTGACTTGCTCTGCCACTTCGCCTGTTTCTTCTGCCAATCTGGTTACTATCTGGAAAGGATTATCATTTCCAAATCTATTATTCAAATATTCGTTAATTTTAATCAGTTTTTGGATATTATCCATTCCTAATCAATAATTTTCTAAATACTTATACCAGATAACTATTTGGAATACAAAGTTATTATTAGTTTCAACGAAATTGATTTTTATCGGCTTTTACGCTTATAAATGATAAAATTATTAATTGTTAAATTCTATCAGCAGTTGAGGACATTTAAAGAGTTAAAATTTAGCATAGTTTCAAAAGTACTTTTCTTCGCTTCGTTTCTTACAGTTCTCTTCCATTTCCTGCTACATCCAGTAAAAATCCTAAATATGAGTACCAGTGTATTTTACTTGGATGAAGAACTCACACTGGCAAGTATATTGACTGTAAGCTTTGCATTCTATTGTGGAATTCTTGCTCTTGAATATTTCTTGAAAAGCAAAAAGTCACTCGATTTCCTATGGATATTAATATTCTGGGGTTTAGCATTTGATGAATATTTCTCCATACACGAATATCTCAACGATCTTATTAAAAAGAACATTATAGGAAATGATTTCTTGCGTGAACTAGCATCGATCTCCTGGGTTTTTACACTGGGGATAATATTTATACTAATAGCGTTATTTATAATCAGAGGAGTAATAATAGAGAAAGATATGAGAATTAAATTATTACTATTACTTGGCGTTATTTCATATCTCACAGTAATTGGGGTAGAAGTAGTGGGAGGACAAACATACGGTTCTGTATTTTACATATTATTTGTTGGAATTGAGGAAGGTTTAGAAATGATAGGAACTGTATTTTTCATTGAAGCTTTTAGAAATAAATTATTAATTCATAAAAATGGCAGAACTTAAGACAAAAGAGAATAAAGTTGATGTAGTCACATTTATAAATAATGTCGACAATCAACAAAGAAGAGAAGATGGTTTAGAATTGTTACAAATATTTAGAGATGTTACTGGACTAGAACCGAAAATGTGGGGAAGTTCAATAATAGGTTTTGGGAAATATCATTACAAGTCAGAGAGAAGTCGTCAAGAAGGGGATTGGCCTCTGGTAGGTTTTTCTCCTCGAAAACAACAGTTGTCACTATACTTTATGGATGGTTTTGATAATTATAAGAGTGAACTTGAAAAACTTGGGAAATACAAAACTAGTGTAAGTTGTCTTTATGTAAAAAAGCTTTCAGACATAGATAAATCTGTTCTAAAAGAGATGATCACTAAATCCTATAAGAATATGAAGAAAACCTATAAAGTTATTTAGTATTGTTGTTCACGACGTTTGAAGTTATCATAGCTTCTCTGAGCTGTCCTGCTAAATCATGCATGCCTCCTGGACCATGAGGAATAAGCAAAGTATTGGTTTTTGAATCAGCACCAATTTCTTTTAATGTATCGAAATACTGAGTCATCAACACTAAGTTCATGACATCTTGAGGAGATGATCCGGGAATACTTTTCTGAAAACCATCGACAGAATCTGTTAAACCTTCAATAATTGCTTTTCTTTGGTCTGCGATACCTTTTCCTTGTAGTGCTTTGGACTCAGCATCAGCTTCTGCTGCTTTCACTTTGATGATTTTCTCTGCTTCTCCTTTCTCGCTTGCGGCTACTCTCAATCTCTGTGCAGCGTTGATCTCGTTCATAGCATCTTTTACTTTTTGGTCTGGTTCGATATCCGTCACAAGTGAGTTAAGAATCTCAAATCCAAAATCAATCATAGTTTCATTTAATTCTTCCTTGACTGCCATAGCGATTTCTTCTTTCTTTTCGAAAAGTTCATCTAAAGTGATTTTTGGAACCCTTGCTCTGATAGTATCGAATACATAAGAATTAATTTGTTGACCAGGATTATTTAATTTGTAAAATGCTTCGTAAACTTTTTCTGGAAGGATAAAATATTGTACAGATACAATTACAGTAACAAAAACATTGTCTTTGGTTTTTGTTTCTGCTTTTACATCTAACTGTTGGATTCTTAATGTAACTCTGCCTGCAATTCTGTCAATAAATGGGATTCGGAAATTCAACCCAGGTTTCGCCATTCGTACGAATTTTCCAAAACGTTCAATAATAGCTACCGTTTGTTGTTCGACGGTAAATACTGCAGATATTAGCAAGAAAAAAAGAATAACGGGAACAACTACAAAGAAACTCGTGAATAAAGCTGTCAACATGGTGATAAGTATAATATAACTTATTTTACCATATTATTTATTTCAAATTATAAATAGAAATAATCAAACGATGGTTTACTACAGTTTTACTTTCTCAATAATTTAAGCATATAATATTCAACGGTTTTATATCTTATCGTTATATAAATGGCAAAAATCTCCCAAATAAATGCATATGAAATCCTTGCATCAGGCGGATATCCAACACTTGAAGTTGAAGTTACTCTAGATTCAGGACATAAGGGAAGTGCTTCTGTACCTTATGGTGCATCTGCAGGTTCACATGAGGCTGTTGTTTTAAACGATGAAGATAACAAAAGATATGACGGAAAAGGTGTACTAAAGGCGATTAATCATGTCCATGAAGAAATTGCTCCGCTACTAACAGGCATGGATTCTGCCGACCAGAGGGTGATTGATGAAAAAATGATAGAACTTGATGGAACTCCAAATAAAGCTAAACTTGGTGGAAATACCATACTTGCAGTATCTCTTGCGGTAGCAAGGGCTAGTGCAAGTCTCGAAGGAAAAGAACTTTTTCAATACATTATAGATAAATATGATACTGGAGTTGATTTGTCAAAGCTTCCTGCACCCATGATTGTGATGATTGAAGGTGGAAAACATGCAGATGATACAACTGATTTACAAGAATTTTGCGTATCAGCAATTGGAGAACAAAGTGCTGCAGAAAAAGTTCGTATTGTAATTGAAATTTATCATCAACTTAAAAAGGTTCTCAAAGAGAATAAATTATCAACAAATGTTGGAAATGAGGGCGCATTTGCTCCAAACGGAATCCCAGACAATGAGGCACCTTTTAAATATATTACAAAAGCTATAGAAAATGCAGGTTATGTTGCAGGAAAAGATGTAGGAATATCGATTGATGCTGCAGCAAGTGAATTCTATGAAGACGGAAAATATAATCTAAAAGTTGAAAACCGTGTTCTAACAGCAGATGAATTAATAAAATATTATGAAAGTTGGTTAGAGAAATATCCAATAGTTACCTATGAAGATATGTTACATGAAGATGATTGGGATAACTGGGTGAAAATGCTACCTATAACTGATAAACATAATATTGTTCATATAGGCGATGATCTTACTGTTACTAATCTTGAAAGATTACAAAAAGCTATTGATTTGAAAGCAATTTCAGCAATTTTGATCAAACTAAATCAAGCTGGATCTTTAACGGAAACAGTAGATACATGTATGTTAGCTAATAAACACGGATTGATGACAACCACTTCACACAGAGGTGGGGGTGAGACAAATGATTCAGCTATGGTTGATCTAGCAGTTGCTGTCGGAAGTAGATTTATAAAAGTCGGTCCTACACGAGGAGAGAGAGTTTCGAAGTACAACAGATTAATGGAAATTGAGCGAAATTTATCAAAGGAATAGAATGACAAAAAAAAGAAAAAAAGTTGTATTAGTAATTATGGACGGATGGGGAATTGCCCCTCCAGACAAATTCAATGCTATCGATAATGCCAAAACACCCAACTTCGATAGACTCATCAGAGAGTATCCAAATACATCACTTAAAACCGATGGTGAATCAGTGGGTCTGTCTGAAGGCCAATTTGGTACTTCGGAAATCAATCACCTTACGATTGGTTCTGGACGAGTAATATGGCAGGAACTTCCTAAGATAGACAAAGATATTGAAACTGGAGAATTTTTCACAAATACTGCTTTATTACAAACAATAAATCATGTGGTGAAAAATAAATCCACACTCCATTTAACGGGGATTTTAAGTGATGGAGGAGTTCACAGTCATATACGTCATCTTTTCGCAATTTTAGAAATGTTAGACAGACTCAGCTTTAATTATCCTATAAGTCTACATATATATGCGGATGGAAGAGATGTTGCTCCAAAATCTATTACCAAGTATATGAAGATGCTAGAGAAAGAAATTTCAAAGAGAAATAAATTAAAAATCACCATAAGCACACTACAGGGAAGAGTTTTCCTAGATAGGGATAGAGACTGGGAGAAAACCGACAAGGCATTTCAATTGATTTTTAAGGGAACAGGTAATGAAATTGAGAGTTGGTCTTCAGTAGTTAATCTAGAATATAACCGAAATCAAACAGACGAATATTTTGAGCAATATGTCTTGAATAAAAAACATCTTTTGTCTGCAAACGATGGGCTCATAATGACTCATTTTAGAACCGATAGGCAATATCAGATTATAAAAAGAATTTTACAAGAGGATATACCAAATTTCGAAATTACCTCATTTGTGAAAGCAAGTGAAGAGTTTGAAACATTAAAAATAGCTTTCCCTCGTGATGATGTAAGTGGCACTTTAGCTGAAGTAATCTCGGAAAATGGATTAAAACAATCACATGTGACAGAAACTGAAAAATTTCCTCATCTAACATATTTCTTGAATGGTCAAAGAGAAACTGAATTGCCTAAAGAAACGTGGAAAATGTTTGAATCAAATCGCTACGTAAAGCCTAAATATGCTCTGGAGCCAACAATGAGGAACTACAAAATCGCTCAAGAAGTAACCAATGCAATAATACATGATACATACGACTTTATAGTAGCTAACTTTAGTAGTCCTGACATGGTAGGACATACTGGCAACTATCATGCAGCGGTTGTGTCTGCAGAATCTGTAGACCATTGTCTTTCTAAGATTTACGAATCTATAAAAGACAAACTTGATGATTATGTTTTAATGGTTACAGCGGATCACGGGAATTCGGAAATTATGTGGGATTATAAAAATGACCAACCTCATACCCAGCATACATTATCCAAAGTGCCATTCATTATGGTTGGTAATATGAATGTGGAATTAGAAAGAGGAGTGAGTTTGATAGATATCGCACCCACAATCCTAGAACTTCTAGGTCTTGAGAAATCTACTGGAATGACAGGTAATAGTATAATTCGAGATTAATCCCTTCTTCCGATACCCTGAACTCTCAAAATAAAATACAGAAGTGTTCCTATCGACTGGATTGTTGCAGCTACATAAGTAAGTGCTGCCGCTGATAAGACTTTTTTAACTCCTGGAATTTCTTGGGGGAGTAAAATTTGTTCTTGGTTGATAAGTTTGAGTGCTCTTCGACTTGCATCGATCTCTATAGGTAGGGTTATCAAACTAAAGAAAGTTGCTCCTGAGAATAGAATAATACCTAACCATGCTAAGTTTGATAGGCCAAGAATGATTCCTCCGATAAGCATTATATAGCCAATATTTGTACCAATATTAAGTGTTGGTACTAAGGCAGTTCTTAGTCTAATTAGGGCACTTCCAGTCATGTGCTGTTGGACGTGACCTAGTTCATGAGCAGCGATACCCACAGATGTTATAGAAGACTTTTCTGCTATATCTTTTGAAAGTGTAAGTACACGATTGGTTGGATTGTAGTTGTCTCCAAGGCTCTGGTTTGTTAAGGCAAGGCTTATATCAAAATTATGGTTATTAGAGATTTTTTCTACAGTTTGTGCTCCATTGAAGTTACTAACTGGAGTTTGTTTAAAATACCTTCCAGTCCAAATTTTTAGTAAAATCTGCGCTACAATTCCGACTATTAAGGCAGGTAATGCGAAAATTAAATAAAGTGGGTCAATAAACATTTCTTTTAAATATTAAAAATTTATGAACTAATATTATAACAAATATTACTTTCACTAATGGTGCGAAAGTGTAATCTTTGCTAGAATGTATCTTTCTATTACGTAATTTTCAATGAAGAATTTAAATACAAATATAGTATTAATCGTTTCTTTAGTTTTAGGTATAGGTTTATTTGCAGGTTTAGTTTATTTCATTAAAGCAAACAAAACAGAAGAAGTAGTTGAGCTTCCAGTCGTTTTGGAAGAATTCTCGGATTTTGAATGTCCAGCATGTGCTGCTTATTTTGAGGTTGTAGAACAAATCAGAACAGAGTTTAGTGAGGAAGAATTTGAATTTAAATATAGACATCTCCCACTCACCACAATTCATGAATACGCATATAGTTCAGCAATCGCTTCCGAAGCAGCTAGAGAACAAGGAAAGTTTGATGAATACTATAGAATACTCTTCGAGAATCAAGATAATTTAACAGAACAGGATTTATTGAATTATGCTACAGAATTAGATTTGGATATTGAGAAATTTAAGAGTGATTTGGAAAACCCGGCTGTAATTGCTCGAGTAGATGATGATGCAAGCGAAGCTGAGTCTAGAGGATACGACTCCACCCCTACATTTGTATTAAATGGGAAAAGATTAACTATGACCTCGAATCCTGAAGAGCAACTCAGAAACGCTATTCAAGAAAAAATAGATCTCGCAAAATCACAACAACAAACGACAGAATAATTATTAATTGATACTAATCCAATGCTTCAAAATTTCGTAATAGTAGGAATAACAGGTGTAGGGAAAACTTTCCTAGAACTTGAATTACAACAAAAACAAGGATTCTATGCATGGCCCAAATATACTGACAGAGAAGATTTGCGTCAAGAAGAGCAAGGTGCCCCTAATCTTGTAAAAGTTTCGAAAACAGATTTTCAGAGTATGCTCTCAGATTTTGTTTTTACCATGAAATACCTAAACAACAATTATGGTTGGAGGCGACAAGATTATGCACAGAATAGAGATAAAAATATTACATTAGCCATGACACTTGAGAATTTAGCTAACTTCATGGTCAAAGTTCCTGGATTTATGCCAATAATGTTGCATGTAGAGTTAAATAACTTTGGTCTAATTGAAAATCGAGTTAGAAGAAGAGAAGGATTTGAAAATTTAACTCCCGAACAACAAAGATTTGTAAATGAAAAAGTTCAAGAAAGACTTATCTCCGCTCGATATGATCTAGAAAGATTTTCATTCTATCAGAATATTGTTAATAAATATGGAGGAAAAATATTCGTAATAAAAGATAATAATACTATTTATGAAGAAGTGATTCCTTTCATTTTGTCAAATAAAGAAAAACGAAACAAACAATCCGTAATGTCGATAGCCAACAAATATCGTTAATCTAAGAAAGATGATCAGCGACTTATTAAAAGTCTATAATTCCTTGATTAGTGAGTATATTTCCTTTCGTTCTATATCAACTCTAGATTCTACTCTCGAAATTAATAAAACAATAAATTGGCTTGAAAAGCTATTCCTCTCGCAGGGATTTGAAACAGAAATTATCGAAGGTTACGACAATCCTGTCATAATTTCAGAACGAATTATTAATAATAAATTCCCAACAATTCTTATTTATGGTCATTATGACGTTCAACCTGCGTCAGAGGAGGAGTGGGGTAACGATCCATTTGTAGTAAGAAAAGAAAAAGGTAGACTTTTTGCCAGAGGTATTGTAGACAACAAAGGACAAATGCTTGTTCATTTGGTGAGTGTAATAAAATTGTTAGAAGAAAGTCGTCTTAAATACAATATAAAATTTTTAATTGAAGGCAATGAAGAAACTGGCTCACCTAATATTGGGAAATTGCTAGAAAAGCATAAAAGTAAACTGAAATCTGATTTGATTCTGATTTCAGATAGTGCACTATTAAAGAATCATCCTACAATTGAGATGAGTTTGCGAGGAGTTTTCAACACGACTTTGACAATAAAAACTTCTAGTAAGGATTTGCATTCGGGTCTATTTGGAGGAGCGGTCCCGAATTCAGCTCAAATTGCGAGTGAATTTATCAGTAAAATAAGAGATGAAAAAGGATTTATTAGAATTAATGGTTTTTATGAGAAAGTTATCAATCCTGAAGAAAAATATCTTAAATTGACCAGAGACATTCCTTTTGAGATGGATGAATTCTCGGAATTAACCGGAACGAAAAAAGTTCTTTTAGAAGAAGGTCACAATTTCTATTCACAAGCAGGTCTTAGGCCAACATGTGAAGTTACTGGAATAGAGTCTGGTTACACAGGAATAGGTTATAGAAATAGTATTCCTTCACAAACTATTGTTAAATTCAATTTTAGATTAGTTCCAAATCAAGAACCCGCAGAAATCTTGGAAAAGTTTAAAAAATTCACGCGTCAAGGTTTACCTGCGTATGTGGATTTTGAGTTTTCAAAACCTGAAAAAACAGAAGGAACAGTTAAACCAATTATGTTAGACCCAAATAATGTGCATACGAAGAAGGCGACTAAATTACTTGAAAAAATTTATCATAAGAAAGTGTTATACGATTTCAACGGAGCAACACTTCCAATTGTTGTAGATTTTACAAATATTTTGAAAACAGATATGCTAATGGTCGCATTGGCTAATGAAGATTGTAATATGCACGCAGTTGATGAAAATTTCGATTTACAAAGCTTAGAAAAAGCATTAGAGTTTAGTTATAACTTCTTAAGTTCATAGTATGAAATTAATAAATTTTATTCTGAATGTTGTTGTCTCTCCACTATTAGTTATCGGTGGGATTTATTATTTCTATACTAAAGATATTAGAGAGGCAATATTTCTTGCTTTGTTATTAACAACAGTATCAACCGTATTTCAATTTTTTATTAAATTGATAAAAATATTTTTTTCTACTCTTACGTTTAACTTTGCAGGGGCAATTAAAAATTTAACTCAGATTCTCACCTCAATTGGAGTGGTAATTCTTTATTGGTTAGCGTATTATTTTTATTACGGAAGTAATTTCTCTACACAACTATTCTAAAAATTAGTAATATATATTTATACATTGTAATATATTCTTAGTTATTATTATCTGCCCTAAAAATGGAAGACAAAAGAAAAATACTTGTAGTAGAAGATGAACCAGATGCATTGGAAATATTTAAAGATATATTGAGTGAAGAAGGCTTTGAAGTCGATGGCGCAGAAGGTGGTCTTGTTGCTTTGGAGAGATTGGTAAATGCAAAATACGATTTGATACTACTCGATATTGTCATGCCAGACAAAGATGGCATCTCAATTTTAGAGGAAATAAAAAGATTCCCTGACAAGTATGGTGATACAAAAGTTGTTATGTTGACCAATATTGGTGGAGACTTAGCAGTTGATAAAGCTATGAAAATAGGCGCTTCTGGTTATCTCCTAAAATCAGAGACAGAGCCTGATGATCTAGTAAACGCTGTCAAACAATACTTAGGTTTGGGTGCTTGACTTGACTATTTGAATCCAATCATAGTTTAATTCTCCTATAGTTTATAGTTTTTTATGAAAACGTATTATACATCCGATTTACAAAAGGGCATGTCCTTAAATGGAGAGACCTTTGCAGTCAAAGAAGTCCAATTAACAGAAACAAAAGCGAAGAAACCTTATTACCGTGTAACATTGATCGATAAAACGGGTTCAATTTCTGGCAATATTTGGGGAGATAAATTTTCCCAGATTGAAAAGTCGTCCTTAAAGGTCGGAAAAGTAGTGGTAATTGATGCTGTGGTTGAAGAATTCAAAGGTGCTTTAACATTAAACATTGAAAGAGTTAATGGTGTTAGTGAAGCAGTTTTAGATGAGTATGTAGAAGGAAGTGATTTTGATCTCGATGAATTAATGGGAATTTT
>JAGQLL010000026.1 GCA_020429395.1 Candidatus Dojkabacteria bacterium
GGACCGTCTTCCTACAAAAGATGATCTCGTTAAATATCCACTTCTGAAGGATTTGTATACTGAAGAAAAAAGGAATAGTGAAGTTGCGATTATTAATACTTTCCCAAAGACATTCCCTCATAGTTTCGGTTTGGAGAAAATTGATGCCGATATAAAAGTTGGCTATCTAGCTTGGGAAGAGTCTGTTTTCCCTCGCAAAATTATTGAAGAATTTAATCGGGAGTTGCATGGACTTATGGTCACTAGCGAACACGTCTTACAAGTTATGCGAAACTCGGGTTTAACAATCCCTATTATAAATGTCAGTGAAGGGATTAATCAGAACTTATTAAAGTCGGAGGAATATAAATTAAAGACGAAGAAAAGCTATAAATTTCTGCATATTAGTTCAGGGTTGCCTCGAAAAGGTGTGGATGTCTTAATCAAAGCTTTTACCCAGGAATTTGATAATTCTGAAGATGTAGCCCTTGTGATAAAAACGTATAGAAACGAATCAAACATTATCCCTGGGTTGTTAGAGAAAGTAGATAAAAGCAATTCTCCTGAAATTGAAGTGATTAATGACTTAAATTTAACTGAAGGGCAGATTGCTTCTCTTTACGAACAATCCGATTCTGTTGTTATTCCTAGCAGGGCAGAAGGTTTTGGTTTGCCTGTCGCTGAAGCAATGTTGAAACAGATTCCAGTTGTGACAACTGGATATAGTGGACAGATGGATTTCGTTTCTGACGAAAACGCATGGTTGATTGATTTCGAACTTGTTAAGGCAGAGTCTCAACTGGATTTACACAATTCCTATTGGGCAGAACCTGACATTGAACAACTTAAGAAAACGATGCGTTATCTTTTCGAAAACAAGGGTGAGTTGGAGATCAATACAAAAGTAGAAAAAGCATATAATACCGCAAGGACGCTAACCTGGGAGTCGAGTTCCCAGAAAGTAGTGGACTTTATAGAATATTTAGAGAAAATCAAACCGTTAAAAGAACAGAAATTAGCAGTAATAACGACATACAACTCAAAATGCGGAATTGCTGAATACAGTCGGGACTTGTATCCATTGATTGAAGGAGCTTTCGAAGATGTTCGATACTTCGCTAACTCAGATGCTGAGATAGTTTTCAAAGATAATGAAAAAATTGTAAGGACTTGGGAATATTCAGAAAAAGACTTTACCTCCACTTTGTCAGAAATTGATAAATTTGGTCCTGACGTAGTGCATATTCAATACAACGGGCCGTTTTACTCTCTCGATTCGCTTTCTAATCTCATAAAAGAATTAAAAAATAGGAAGATAAAGGTGCTTTTGACAATTCATTCTATTCCAGAAGTTAATCTCAAGAAATACTCTGAATACTTGTCTCAATCGGATAAGATTATCGTCCACTCACAAAAAGACTTTGAAAAACTAAAGCGGGGTGGTTTGGAGAATATTGAAATATTTACTCACGGTGTAAAGGGATTCCCAGACGAAAATAAACAGAAATTAAGACAAAAGTTAGAGATAGGTAAAACGCCTATTATAGCTTCTCATGGATTAATACACGAACACAAAGGATTGCTAGAGATAATTGATGCACTAAAAATTCTCAAGAAGGACTTTCCTGAAATATTATTTTTGAGTATCAATGCTGTAAACACAGACAACTCAACATCCTCTGCAGTATTTAATCAGATGAAAGAAAAAGTTAGAGAAAACGATTTAGAGGATAACGTAATCTTTGTCTCAGATTTTATTGAAAAACAAGAAATCGTCAAGTTGTTGCATCTTGCTGATTTGATAGTGCTTCCGTATTCTGATTTACAAGAAGGAGCGAGTGGGGCAGTACGATACTCTTTCGCTTCTCAAAGGCCAGTTATTATATCGAATTCCGCGATTTTCAGCGATCTTGGTGATGTTGGATACCGGATTAATGACAATAAACCACAAACCATTGCTGATGGTGTCAAAGCTCTTCTCGCAGATAACAGCTTGTATCAGAACGAACTTTCTAAAGTCAGAAAGTATATTGAAAAGAATTCGTGGGAAAGACAAAGTAGGGAAGTTTTGGGTATGTATTCTTTGAATGTCACCCCTGCGAAGGCAGGGGTCCATTCTTTATAAAGCGTTAATCCTATAGTAGACTCCTGCCTTCGCAGGAGTGACACAAAGTGGGGAAGCAGGAGCGAAAAAGGGGTAGAGGCAGGGGTGGGCAAGTCATGAGATAACCTCGTCATAAGGATTCCCTCATTGACACTAACTTCAAATATATGTTATCAACGATTTATTGAATTGAGACAGATGACCACCACAACACTAAATGCAAGACTTGTTACAGAATTGATTCAAAATCAATACTCGCTTGTTAGAGAAGTCAAACCTACTATGACACTTGTTGGACTTATAGCTGAGAAACTAGGTTATCCAAATCCAACGTTTGAACATGATCAAGCATTTATCACGCGACTAGGTGGTGGTTCTCCCGATATTTTAAAAGAATTTACTGGTGATACCACTAAACATGCTATATGTAGATCTTTGATGGAGCTTGGAAGTGGAGTACTACAGCACGAATTAGATGCGGTCTATGGTGGACCATTTAGGAAAAAACCAGAAGAGAAGAAGGGGTAACTTATTCGGAAATCTGAATACTGAATCCTTTTACTCTTCCTTAAAAACCCACTTCTTATAAAGCAGGAAATTCCAGGAAATTACAGTAATAGTGATAATCGCTTTGGCGAGATTGTGGTTTAAATCTGTGTATTCAATAAATCCATACATTGCCAAATTACCGAAGATATAGTTGAAAATCGCAAGAACGGCGTATTTAGACAGTTTCTTCATTTGTTGGGCATTCCCTAAGCGAAAAGTCCAGAAATTAGACATTGTGAAGTTGAAAAACAATGAAAGAAAAGTCGAGGTTAAGTTTGCTACGATTGGTTTAGTATCTAGATAAAGGCTCATAAAGTTGAAAATGCCGAAGTCGATCACAAAGGTACTTGTACCAATTAATAAATAACGAAAAAAACTGTATTTAAAAACAGAGAAGGGGTTCTTCAGTGCGTCTTTAGTAAATTGAGTCAAAATTTCCTTATTTATATTCATTTATAATCGATAATAATTTGTGCGCTGACTTTTCCCAGCTGTAACGCTCCTCAACGAATTTCTCTGTATTCTGCTGTTTTCGTTCAAGGATCTTTTGTATGGCAAGGGCTATTTTATCAGGTGAATAGGGATCTGTATACATAACCTTGTCTTGATATGCTTCGTGGAAAATTGGTATATCAGAAACAAGTGTTTTCACATTCAAGCTTAGTGCTTCTATTGGTGGTATTCCAAAGCCTTCGTAAAAGCTCATAAATATAAATGCTTTCGCCTTTTTAATTATAGGATTTAGCTCTTGATTGGGAACATAGCCAAGGAATTTAACCTCGTTTTCTAGGTTCAGGTTTGCAACGGTTTTGAAAATCTCATCAAAAAACCAACCCTTTTTACCTATAATCGCAAACTTCAAAGGGGAATTGGTAGTCTTTTTAAACTTATAGAATGCTTTGATCATATTAATATGATTCTTTCGGGGCTCAAGCGTGCTCAAGGTCAGGATATAATCATAATCAATCCCGTATTTGTCCAGAATAGCATTAGGATCTTTGTTTTCGAGTTCAATCCATTTATTCAAGCCAGGATAGATATAATTAATCCTTCCCTTGGTCTTTGGATAGCTAGCAGTAATTTCATCTTTAACAGATTGGCTTATGGTTAGAATCTGAAGAGCTTTTGAAGTAGCAAGTTTGAGTGTGGCTTTGTATTTCAAAGAGGCCCTTCTCCCAAAGAATTTTGGATACTTGATAGGTGCTAAATCGTGCACGTATTGGAGAGTACTAGGAAAAAGCTTCGTGAAGAGATGATTAGAAGGGGAGATGAACAAATCTAATTCTTCTTTTTTTGCATCTTCTGCAACAGATTTCATCCAACGACTACCATAGGCTGGCAATTTTTTATTAACCTTGATGACTTTGTTTTTGGTATTCGCAAACAGGAAGGGGGTAGAAGT
>JAGQLL010000027.1:0-17646 GCA_020429395.1 Candidatus Dojkabacteria bacterium
CAAAATGACGACAACACACAAACAAACGATGATTCCTTCTATGCAAACGATGTTCAGGCAGCTGCAATGGCAGATAACAATATGGACCCTGATGAACTAGAAGTGAAAGAAGAGATACCGGTAACCTCAGGAGATATGAAAATTGGGGATTTGGATGATGATAGTATGGAAGGACAGGGAAGCGAAGAAAGTTATGATGAGGAGAGCGTGCCAGCAGGTGATAACGTAATTGATAATTAATCAAAATGCCAGTAAAAATTTTTAAATCCAAAATAGCATACGTCGAGGAAATTGCAGAATCTGTCCACAAACTTAATATCCCCTTAAATGAGGGGGAAACGATAGAGTTTGAAGCAGGCCAATTTGTCAATTTGCTTGTGGCTCCTGGAGTTAGACGTAGCTATTCTATAGCCTCAACACCTTCGTACAATACAGGAATTGATTTAATAGCAGATTCTGTAATAGGTGGACCCGGTTCGCAATTTTTCGCAAACGCAAAAGTAGGCGATAATATTGAGTTTCTAGGTCCTCTCGGAAATTTTGTATATAAAGAAGAAGAAAAACCAGCATACATTTTCGCTACTGGTACAGGTGCGGTTCCTTTTATCTCGATGGTGACCTATGCATTGGAGACACTAAATACCACCAGACAGATAAAACTATTCCTAGGATTTCGACACGAGAAGAATGTTTTCTACAAAGATCATTTTGAAAGACTAGCTTCATATTTCCCAAATTTTGAGTTCATACTTTCACTCTCTCAACCTGAAAGAGATTGGCAAGGGTACAGAGGAAGAATCACAGAACACTATTTAAAAGCAGTTGAAACCGAGAAGAATTTTGCTGGATATGTTTGTGGATCGAGGAAAATGATCGATGATGTAGTCTTAAATCTCACAAATGCTGGAGTAGTGAAAGAAAATATCTACTATGAACAGTATTATTAATAAACGAAATGTAATTCTGTTCACGACACTAGTCTTTTTACTTGTTCCTATTTATTTGATCTTCCTCAGAGGTTATTTCAGCTTTCCCAAGAGTTTAAACCTTGGTTTCATCGAAATTCAATTCTATAGTCTTTTCATCCTTGCGGGAATTTCTCTTGTAGCTTATCTTTTTGATAAAGAAAAATCCAAATACAAAGAACTTAGAAGTATTGATACCACAACTGCATTGATGTGGATTTTGATTGGAGCGCTTATCGGAGCTAGATTATGGCATATTGTGACTGATAATCATCTTTACTCCGAAAATTTAGTCGAAATGCTATACCTATGGAATGGAGGTTTGGGAATCTTTGGAGGAATAATTGGAGGTTTTATTGGAGCGTATTATTATAGAAAAAGCATTAAGACGAACTTTATAAAAGCACTTTCTTTACTCGCTGTATATTTGCCATTAGGGCAAGTGATTGGGCGATTTGGAAACTTCTCTAATAAAGAACTTTATGGGAGAGAAACAGATTTACCTTGGGGTTTTTATCTTGAAGAATTTGGCAAAAGCTTTCATCCTACTTTCACATATGAGCAAGTTGGAAATCTCCTAGTCTTTATTTTTCTATATTTCTGGTATAAGAAATTTGGCTTATCCAAAGATTTGATAATTATTTACCTCTCTGGATACGCAGTCGTGAGATTTGTAGTTGATTTCTCTAGGCTCGAAAATAGGGTTTTACTCAATCTTACAGTTGCTCAACTGACTTCATTCATACTAATTTTGCTTGCAGGCGTGTATTTTGCTAAACTTAGGCAAATAAAACGATAAAAATGGAAACTCTCGAAATTGTAATTTCCGTAGCAGTAGTTTTACTGGTGTTGGTTTTAATGATACTTGGCTTTTTCATGACCAGGAGCCCAAAAAGAAAGTCCTGGAACAAAGAAGTATTATCAAAATTACATGAACTTACGATTTTGAGTAGTAACGATGACCCCATTTTTATAAAGAATGCGATAATCGAAGCAGACAAATTGCTCGACTATGCACTCGATAAAAATTTAATTCAAGGTGACACCTTGGGGGAGAAGTTGAGCAAGGCACATAACATTTTTACTCATACTGAGAATCTAGAGAGGGCATGGGATGGGCATAAAGTAAGAAATTCTTTGGCACATGATATACATTTTCGAGCAGATACCAAACAGTTACGAGTCGCATTTTCAGACCTATCTGCAGGAATAAAAGATTTATCAACATAATATGAACAAAATAAGAACAATGTTTTTCGGTTCTGGTGAATTCGCCGTTCCAATTCTCGAAGGGCTTTTGAGCATGGAGAGTGTTAATTTAGTAGCGGTTGTGACTCAGATGGATAAACCTGCAGGTAGAAATCAGGATTTGAAGCCTGTGCCAGTTAAAGAAATATTAAATAAAAAGTATCCCGATTTAAAAGTTTACACTCCAGTAAAATACCGTGTAGAGCAAGAAGCAATTTTGGAGAATGAAAAACCTGAGATTATAGTGGTTGCCGATTATGGCCAGATCTTACCAGAACTCACTATTAATTATCCAAAGTTTAAATGTTTAAATGTACACGGGTCTATCTTGCCCGATCTCCGAGGTGCCGTTCCTATTCCGATTGCAATTTTAAAAGGTTATAAAAAAACAGGGGTGAGCATACCCATCATGACAGTCGGACTTGATGACGGTCCAGTATTGGCAATGACAGAAGTAGAGATTGATGATACCGACACAACAGAGTCTTTAAAGATCAAATTGGCAAAAGCGGGAGCTGAACTATTGGAGAGAACGTTGCCACAATGGATAAATGGAAAATTAGTTCCCCTGGAGCAAAACGAAAAGAAAGCAACAATCGCTGACAAGACTTTGATAGAGAAATCAAAAGCACAAATTACCAAAGATACAACTGCAGAAACCGCAGATAGAATGGTGAGAGCTTTTTATCCGTGGCCAGTTGCTTGGTGCGAAATCGAAATGAATGGAAAAGCGCAGAGGTTGAAGATTTTCAAAGCAAAAATCTCAGAAAATATAACCAACTCTGACATAGGAAAAATCTATAGAGATGGGAAAAGACTTATACTAAATCTTAATAATGGAAGTATCGAACTTCTCAATCTGCAACTTGAGGGCAAAAAGAGGGCAGGAAATAATGACTATTTGTATCTAAGTGAAGCAAAACTAATCTCCTAAAATGTCTATATGATGTATGCATGCCTGGAGGAGTGTTCTCGTTTTCAAACTTTGTCTAAACAAGCTATAATTTCAGGTCTATGAGAACATTCAGAATTCAGTATTATGCATTCTGAATATTATTATATATTGTTTCTTTTTTATAGTTTCCTGCCTTCGCAGGAAAGACAATAGGAGACATATTTTATAAACTTTATTTAAAATTCATAATAATGTCTCTCCTGCGGAGGCAGGAGTCCATTCAGAACCCTGAATATTTAATTCATAATTCAAAATATGTACTTCACAGAATTTGTTGAATTTATTAAAAAATGGAATAAATACGGGAAATATCCTCCAAGAAGTGCATGGCCTGAGGAGATTGTCCTAGATAGGCATCTTTGGGAAGATATTGTGAGATTACATAGGTTTACTGATTCCACTGGTTATGAGTACGAGTCAAGTCTTTTCTATATTGAAAAAGAGACGATTATTTCGAAACCTCTAAAAGGCAACAAAGACAATGTTCATGCACATCACAGCATGCAAGTGAAATATGTTCCCGATAATAAGAACTACAAATATGAAAGACAGATCATTCTAGATAGCCGAATTATTCAAAAAGACTATTTTGCACCTGATCAGTTGCCTAAGCAAGTCGACTCCGGATTCCTTTTCAATATGCACACCCATCCAACGCATTTAAATAATACCGGCTCGAAGGTGTATACTTTCTTCTCGCCAACTGATATAAACAGTTTATTGAAGATAAATACATTGTTAACGGGACTTATTACAGATGAATTCTGGATAGCCTGTAAAACTGATCAAATTATTAGTAAAATAGGTGAGGTAGGTGAGGAAATGTTATCGAATATCACCAGGCAGTCTGTTGATGACGAAACTTTACTAGAAACCGTTTTGAAAAAAGAAATTCAAAATTGGGGATTAGTAATCTATAGAGGAGATTTTAATAGAACTCTTAAAAAAATAATTTAATGGTATTACATACAAAAGCAAATCATAGGGACCTTTTAATCGAGCTGATTCGAACGAATTTCAAGCTCAGATATAACAACTCGATTCTTGGGTTTTTCTGGGTTTTAATGAAACCGTTTCTATATTTCTTGATGCTTTTTGTTGTATTTACGGCATTTCGTGGAGGAGAAGCATCTGCGGAATACGGTGCAAATCTTCTTCTTGGGATAATCATATACACTTTGGTGAACGAAGGTGTTATTTTCGGAATGCATGCACTCACAGATCTTGCAGGCGTCATTTTAAAGGTTAATTTCCCTAGGCAGGTAGCAGTAACTAGTGCTGTGTTCATGGCTGTCGTAAACTTTGCGTTTAATACCGTCATTCTTTTAATCTTGGCAATTTTAGGAAGTTTTGCTCCCACTATTGAGGGTTTCTTATACTTCGTATTCATCCTAAGTATGACGATTTTCGCTCTATATTCGATATCTCTTTTTAGTTCAATATTGTTAGTGAAAATACGTGACTTACATCACATTATGGAATTAGTTATGCAATTGGTGTTCTGGGGTTCTGCTGTATTCTATAGCATTGATGATATGAGCGGTGCTTTCGGACAACTTATTAGACTGAATCCACTAGCATTGGTGATACATGCTTCTAGAAAAGCTTTGCTTGAAGGGGATATAATCCATGTCAAAGCGATGATAATAATGTCCCTCATGTCTTTGGCTTTGTATTTCCTTGGCAATCTTTTCTTTAAAAAGAATATCAAAAGAATAGCTGAATTTATATAAAAATGGATAAACCAATAATAAAAGTCGATAATGTTAGTAAGGTTTTTGAGATTCCTCATGAAAGCAGGAATACTCTCAAAAGCTATTTTTTACATCCTTTCAAAAGAATTGGGAAAGAAAGATTTTATGCACTCAAAAGCGTAGATTTTGAAATAAATCAAGGTGACTTTGTAGGAGTAATCGGTCGCAACGGTAGTGGAAAGAGTACTTTATTAAAAATATTGGCAGGAATTTTTGAACCTACAAAAGGCAAAGTCCATGTAAACGGTACTCTTGTGCCTTTCTTGGAACTTGGGGTAGGATTCAATCCGGAGCTTACAGGTAGAGAAAATATTTACCTAAACGGAATAATTCTTGGAATGACCAGGAAATATGTTGAATCCAAATTTGACGAGATAGTAGATTTTGCTGAAATTAGAGATTTTATTGATCTTCAGGTAAAGAATTACTCAAGTGGTATGGTTATCAGACTTGCTTTTGCTATTGCAGTGGAGGCAAGAGCAGATATTTATCTACTTGACGAAGTTTTATCGGTAGGAGACGCAGGTTTTCAAAAGAAGAGCTTGGAGAAAATGCTTAGTCTACTCTCAAATGGTGCTACTGGGATTTTGGTGAGTCATAATATTAATGATGTGAAAAAGTATTGTAATCGAGTTATTTTATTGAAGAAAGGCGAGGTTGTATTTGATGGTCCAACTGATGAAGGAATAAAAATTTTTGAATCACAGATGGGATTAATGTCTGAGGAGTAAATTATTTCCCTACTTAAGCATAAATTGCACTAATTATTGCTAATCTAGTATCTGGTTTCTCATCTTCACCATAAAATACTCCATCAGCCATCAAGACCTTACCATCAAGTTTCAACAACAACCCCCGGTTATGGGTTGTGGCTATATCAATATGATTTTCGCTTATGTTTCCATTATCTATATTAATATTTGAACCGTCTGGATAAGGCTTCTCATTATATTCCGAGTATGAATAACCTAACGCCAAATGAATTCCAAGTTTTTTCTCACGGAGTACAGCATTGATTTGGGGTCCTACAATTAAATTGTTTGTACCTATTCCGAGTTCGCCAATTTTGCTCGCACCTGGATCAAGGCTTAAAATTTCGATGACTTTTTTAAGAATTGCTTCCTTGTCTTCACCTTCTTTGACGAGTATATCTAAGCTGTCCAAATCTACTTGGTTGTCAGCAATGTCAAATTTTATACCTCGCAGTAGAATTCCATCGAAGTCCATCAAGCCATGAACGCAAAAGCGCCCATTTACTATTTCTGGTCCAGTGAAAACCTCTCCTCCCGGGTAATTCCTACGAATTGTTGAGTTTGCCCAAGTATCTTTTCCTTCTTTCTTTTTCTTAAGTTTCACTTTTAGATTCATCTCTTGCCATCCTTCCGGTGCTTCTTCATCGAATTGATATATTTCAATTTCTTCACCTTGGTTTAATCTCTCGATTAATAGTTGTTGAGCTTTGTAGTATTCGACCCAATCGTGATTCCCTCCAGCCTCCATAAACTTTTTAACATATTCATCATAATCCATACCCAGTTCTTCTGCCTCTTTTGGTGTGGGCATCATTATGACGACATTGTCTTTGCCTTCTCGGACTTTGCGGTTTTTACTGGCGGAAAGTTCATAAGCATCCTCAATCTCTTTTGGTATGTTTGCTTCTTTGTAATCAACCTTACCTGGAAAACCTCGAAGTGCGATCATTTTGTTTGCTCCTTGGTACAAATCTACTCCTGCAATATAATCTGTCCTTTGTTGTATGAAGTCTTTCAGTTCGTCGTCATTTATCCAATTGCCGTTTCTGTAATTCGCGAGGATATCTCTTACCTGTTGGAGTTCTTGTGTCACTCTATGAATTCCGTTGTCTGCGAGTCTAATAACTACCTCCTTTTCCTCGCAAATCGTCTGTAAAGAGTCAAATAACTTATATCCATGTTCGTCACAGTTTACAACGAGTATGTCTCCTCGTTGTAAATTAAGAGATTGATCACCCGCAAGCGCTTCAGCCATTTGTTGGATTAAATTCTTGTTAATTTGTGCTTCCGATTCCGGTGTCTCTTCAATCATTTGATTTATGATTTATCTATTGATTATACATCACAAGCCCAATTTGAAGAGTGGCAATCAATTAATTTTACTATCCATAATCAAAGACGCTATACTGGTTAATGTATTAGTAAATTTTCACAATCATGTCAAAAAAGAAATCAATCTTTATCGTTTTCTCCTTTGTATCCTTTATTCTTACTGCAGGCATTTTCTTTTATGATGCGGATGCAGTCAATGCAAAAGCAAATAACGAGAAAGCTCAACAACTTCTAAGTGATGAATATGAATTCGATCTCACTAGGTTGGTTGTTGTTAAGGAGAATAGTGATAAACCTGAAATCGTAGTTCTCGAAGATATTCAGGAGGAAGAGGGTTATGTCTCATCAAAGTTGTTACGAGAGAAAAATAATGATTTCTCAAAAAATCAGAAAAGATTGGAGAAATTAGAATCAAAACTTGTTGAATTGCTCAATGATAAAAGTATCACACACGTTCAACCAGACTACTTGTATACGAACGAAGTGTGGAGTAGAGATAGCTTACTCGATACTCCGGATGATTTTGATCTAACACCATTACCAGCAACTGGCAATCATTGGTACTACGAAAAGTCGAACCTGCGATCACTGTGGTATGAACAGGATTGTTTTAATAGCGGAGTTGGTTGTGGTGGATCGAGTAATGTCGTAGTTGCAGTGATTGATACAGGACTTGCCTTCGAAGATTATACGTCTGTATGGTCTGATATTGATCCTACACCATTTGATTTTGATCCAGCTCCAGACATGTTTGTTGGAGATAGTATTAATCTGTGGACAAATTCTGGAGAAACTCCAAATAACGATATTGATGATGACGGAAATGGATTTATTGATGACTACCATGGAGTGAATATGGAGAATTATTTTTACTGCAATACCTGGGGGTGTTCCACACAAGAATCCGGTGAAACCGGACATCCTGATGATGATGGTGGCCATGGGACTTTCGTGACTGGCTTAATTGCTTCCCTTACTGGAAATGGGACCGGAAGTGTATCACCCGCAGCAAATGTTCAAATAATGACCATCAAAGCAAATTATTCAAAGACACCTTCATTTGGAAGTTCTAGGTTAGTTGAATCAATTAATTATGCTGTGGACAATGGAGCAAATATTATTAATCTAAGTTTAGCCGGATCGAGTTATGATGCTTTATTAGAAGAAGCTGTAAACAATGCACACGATGCAGGTGTGTTAATTATAGCTTCATCGGGAAATTCTTCCAGTTCGGTTCAGTATCCTGCTAGATTTGCAAATGTCGTTGCTGTTGGTGCTGTAAATGCAAATGATAGTAAATCTAACTATTCTTCGTATGGTCCGGAACTTGACCTTGTCGCTTATGTCGGTCAAGGAACTGGTCAAGGCACAGCGACATATCAAACTTCGTATTCTTGCTTTACTGCAGGAACAAATTGTTATAACAGCACTGATCTCACTAGGTATAAACAATTTTCAAATCAATATGCAATTGGTACTTCATTCGCCGCTCCTCAGGTTGCTGCCGCTGCGGCGATTATATTGGGTAACAATTTAGCGATGAGTCCGGATGAATTGCGATTAGCACTTGTAGCGGCAGTTAATGACATCGGCTCAGTAGGATTTGATAATAATACTGGACATGGAGTAATTGATTTTAAAAAAGCTGACGAGTTTATTACAGGGACTCAAGATACTGAAAACCTAACAGTTTATAGGTATTATGGTGGTGATCGTGCTTGGGTCTGGATTGGAAATCCTCATCTTACAGACAATGTATATGTAAATATTAGTATTGCTGGTATTACAAAAGGTACACACATAATTCAACCACAACAAAATCTACCTTTGTCCTTTCCGGAGTTATTTGACGGTCCGGTAAAGATAGTCGGTTCGGGATCTATTTATGTGTCAAATAAAGCTAGGTCTTATAATGGAAAATTGAACGAATCAGTAGCTATCACTTCTAGTGAATATAATACAAAGTTTTATTATCCAGTATATAGGTATATAGATGGAGATGGTGCTTGGGTATGGGTCGGAAATCCAAGTAATGATACCGTTGCGAATATATCGGTAAAAATAGCAGGTGAAGACATCAATAATTATACAATTCAACCTAATACTAATCTTGCCTTAAGCTATAAAGGTCTCTTCGATGGTCCGTTAATAATAAACTCTGACATACTAGTTTATTCAACAATGAAATCGAGAACGAACGGCACAATTAATGAATTCAAAGGAATTAGTACGGATGAATTTTCAACATCTTATTATTACCCAGTCTACAGATATGTGGACGGAGATGGGGCATGGATATGGGTCGGGAACCCCGATGATGCAGTTGTTGCAAACGTCACAATAAAAATTGATGGCGATGAAGTAGGACAATACACAATACAGCCTAATACTAATCTTGCAGTAAGCTACCCCGGGGTATTTGATGGCCCACTTAGCATTACATCAGACACGCCTATATACTCAACTCTGAAGTCAAGATCTTTTGGGAGTATTAATGAATTTGTAGGAATATATGAATAGAATTTCAAAGTTTTTTCCTTACAAAATAACTAAAAAGAAACCGCCAATTTTTATTGGTGGGGAAGGTCGCTCGGGAACAACCCTGATGCGAGCGATGTTAAATAATCATCCAAAGATTTTCTGTGGTCCAGAAACTCATTTTTTCACAGATAAAGATTTTATCAGTTTTTATAACAGTTTACAGACAAAATATACTGGCAGGATCAGCGAATACAATGAAAATGTTCATGATGAGGTAAACGAAATGTATAGTGGGATAATAAACAACTTTTTCACCAAGCATGCAAATAAATACAACAAGGAAAGGTGGGCAGATAAAACCCCATATAATGTTAAATCAATTGATTTCCTTCTAGATGTTTTTGATGGAGATATAAAATTTATTCATATGATAAGAGATGGAAGAGATGTTGCTGCTTCAATTATCTCAATGCCGTGGGGGCCAAAAACCATTGAAGAAGCAGCACATAGTTGGAGTTCAATAATTAAAAACACAAGAAAGCATGTAGGCAAAGACTACTATCTAGAAATTAAATACGAGGATCTTGTTTTAAAGCAAGATGTAATATTAAGAGAGATTTGTGATTTTATAGATGAGAGGTTTGTTGCTTCGATGTTAGAATTTTACAATAGTGAAAATTTGGGAGGTACAAAAGAAAGTAGTTTTTCTCAAATAAAACAACCTCTTTACGATAAAGCAATTGCAAGATGGGAGAAAGATTTAACTTCTTCCCAGGTTAAGAAATTTTTAGCTATAGCAGGCGAAGAACTTGACTTGTTAGGCTATTATGTAAAATAATCCTTCTATCTTGAACTAATTCATACTGATTATGGAAAAATATAAACAAGTAGCGATACTAGCCGTTAAAGATGAGGAATTATATATAAAATATTGCATTGAAAACCTTATCAAACAAGGTTTTCACATTTACATACTAAATGATGGTTCTCAAGACGATACAATAAAAATAGCCCAACAATATCTTAATAAAGGTGTTATAACAATAGAGGAGTTCAACACAGGTGATACTTTCAATTTAATGAAAGTTATAAATAAGAAGGAAGCAATCGCCAATTCTTTGGATGCAAATTGGTTTATGCATACAGACGCTGACGAAATCAGACTTCCTCACCCTCCTTTTAAAACAATTAGTGAAGCACTATTGAAGGTTGAATCATTGGGATACAACGCAGTAAATTTCAATAGATTTGATTTTATGCCTGAGGAGGGGAAAGATTATGTAGGTAGGGATTACGAAAAAGAGATGAAGTATTATTATTACCATTCATCTGAACCATTTTCACAAATTAAACTTTGGAGAAAGATTAAAGGTGTGAATGCAGACTTTGGAATTTCTGGCGGTCATAGAGTTCATTTTGAAGGCATAAAAATTTATCCTAATCCTTTTATACTTAAACATTATATTTTTTTAAGCAAAGAACATGCTATCCAGAAATATACACAAAAAAGAAAATATTCTGAGGAAAACGCTCGAAAATATGGTTGGCATGGATTTCGAGTAGGTTTTAATGAGAAAAACCTACAATTACCACCACTCTCAAGATTAAAAAAGTTGAAAAACAATAACTTTGATACATCGGAACCAACCCCCGTTAATCTTTTTTACACCCCGGAGGAGAAAGTCCTTGACAGTGTCAAGGCAGATTTACCTAAAAAAGAAATAGTAGAAGAAAAGGAAATAATTAAAGATGAGTCGGTTGATTTTGTAAAAAGAGAACAGTATCTTAAAAAGAAAGTCTTGTTACTAGAAGAACAAAACAGAGTTTTCCGAAGTCGGACATGGAGGGTGTTTAGATTTTTACAACTGAAATTACGTTTTCTTATTATACCTTTTGATATTTTTATGAGAATCTCATACATACGCAAGATGCAAACGCTTTATAGAATCTATATTTTGTTAGGAATAGAAGGAATTAAAATAATATTAAAGCAAAAAGTAGGAGATATTGATTACCCAATTGATAAATTCACCGTGGATTATCTGCACTGGCAAAAAGTAGTCGAACCAAAATTATTCAAGAAAAACTCTTCGAAGAAACTCAAAAAAGATCTTAAATTTAGCATAATTACACCGGTTTGGAACGTAGATCCAGAACTCCTCAACAAAGCAATAGAATCTGTGAAAGCTCAGACATACAGTAACTGGGAATTATGTCTTTATGACGATGCTTCTACAAAACAAGAGACCTTGGATTATTTACATGAACTCGAAAATTCTTCAGATAATATTAATATAAAATTTGGAAAGAAGAATTTAAACATTTCATTAGCTACAAACGAAGCACTGAAAATGGCGACAGGGGACTATGTCCTGTTTTTAGATAACGATGATGCCCTTTCAACATTTGCCTTGTCTGAAATTGCATATAGAATCAATCAAAAGCCAGAAACAGACGTAGTTTATTATGACGAAGACATTATGTTGATGAATGATCTTCGTGTAAAGCCTATTTTAAAACCCGACTGGTCTCCTGAAACACTTGATTCGGCTATGTATATAGCACATGCAACATACAGGAAGAGTTTGATAGATAAGCTTGGAGGAATGAGAAAAGGTTTTGAAGGTAGTCAAGATTACGATCTGATACTTAGAGCTAGAGATATGACGGATAATATAGAACACATTTCCAAAGTTTTATACCACTGGAGGAGAATTCCTGGTAGTACTGCCGACTTTTATGAGGCAAAAACGACACCTCAGGAAGCAGCAATCAAAGCCCTCGAAGAGTCAATAAAGCGCAGAAAATTAAAGGCGAAAGTTGAGAAAGGCTTAACTGCTCCAAGTTTTAGGTTCAAATATAAAATTGAAGGAAACCCTCTAGTATCTATTATCATTCCAACAAGGAATATGAAAGAATATCTTAAACGTTGTATAGATAGTGTTTTAGAAAAGACGAATTATAAAAATTACGAAATTATTATTGTCAATAACCAATCAGATGATGAAGAGACATTGAATTACTTTGAAAATATCAGGTCCGAAAGTATTAGAATCGTAGATTTTAACGATGAATTCAATTATTCTGCAATTAATAATTATGCAGTTGGACAGGCTAAAGGAGAACATGTCCTTTTGTTAAATAATGATACAGAAGTTATTGATGGGGATTGGTTAGAGAGTATGTTGGAATTTTCACAACAAAAGGAAATCGGAGTTGTAGGAGCACTGCTTTATTTCCCTGACGACACTATACAACATGCAGGATGTGCGGTAGGTATTGGAGGTGTTGCAGGTCATCTTTATAAATACAGTAGAATGGGAGAGCATCATATGAATGTATCATTAGATTTCCCAAAAATTATTCATAATGTTTCTGCGGTTACTGGTGCATGTTTGATGATAAAGAAAGATTTATATAATAAGGTCAGCGGTTTGGATGAGAAGTTTAAAGTTGCTTTTAACGATATTGATTTCTGTTTAAAGGTTTCGTCTTTGGGACTTAGAAATATTTACACTCCTTTTGCCTCTCTTTATCATTTTGAATCAAAATCAAGGGGTTATGAATATGAGGACCCGACACAGCAACTAAGATTCGAAAATGAAGTATATAGATTTAAAGCAAAATGGGAAAAATTCCTAGTTAATGGTGATCCATACTATAACTCCAACTTTACACTCGAGAATGAATTCGGGAATTTAAAGAATTCGTATTAGTTAGATTTTGATGATTTTTGATCAATAAAATATCCCAGGGCGATTGAGGTAAAACATGCTAGCACAATATAAGCTGGGGAAAGGTAGAGCTGGTTAATCGCGCCAAAAGATGTTAGGTGTATATAGCTTATTAAGACTAATCGAGTAATAAACAATAGGAATAACCCAGAAAGAATAACAGAAATACTAGATATCTTACGATTCCGAACGATATTCAAAAGATGTGAAAAGAAAAGTATTGAACTTAGGATAAACAAAACGGGATTGACTAATGTATAAAACTTCCCAATGTAGCCTAAAATCTCTAGTTTGTAGCTATTTAGCAATGTTTGGTTTGGCAATAAGTTTTCAGCAGGAAGCGGATTAATATTCTCCCTTGTTAGATCTTCAAACAAAACCATTAATTCTGAGTTGCCTCCACTTGTCGATGAGTACGGAGAGAAATTGTCAAAACTAACTACAAAACTTCCTGCTTTAGCAGTGGTTTTTATTAATGGAGAAAAATAACTCTTTTCAAATGGTGGATTCATACTATTTCTAACACCATTTGGACAATCTAGTCTTTTTTCTAAACAGGCATTTGATATTTCGTCAGCGAGTCTAGCATAATAGGATTCGCTAGTAGCGCCATCTTTATAATAACCAGAGTATGCAACAGCGTCTCGTAGGGCCCACATAAACCAGCCACCTTGAATTTCGTCTGATCCAGAAGCCCAAGCTTTCCCGACATCACCCTCGAGAAAAACTTCTAGTTCTTTGAATGCAGGACTTTCTTCATATATCTTTTGTCTAGTGTTTTTTGTAACTGGGACTCTTTCGATATGTTGTTCGCTTTTAACACTTGTGAGTGCTCCATATGCCTTAACAAAATTACTTGATTTAAATTCTACTGTATTAAATTCACCATAATATTTATAGTTAATTAGCGAAATAGAAAGAATTGTCGTAAACAAAATGAGGAAGGGGATTATTAGAGGGATAAAGAGTTTAAAGGTTGTTTTTGTAAAAAACTTGCTTAATCTTACATTTTCAAATAGATAGTAACCAAACAGTACAGTAATGTATGGGATTATCCATATCCCTTCTTCTCTTGTATGCCAAAAAGCTCCCAACACAATACCCAGCCCAAGAGACCATAACAAAGATCTCTTATATGATTTTCTTCTTAAAAACCAGCCTAATGTGAAGGCAATTACGAGTAATGTTAATGAAATATATACTCCCTCCCTAATAACTCTTGTAAAAGGTTCGTTTGTGAAAGTAATTGGGTTAAAAAGGATAAATGCGAATATTAGTAGGCGAACCCATGACTTTTTTATCAATGGTTTAATACCTATGCTAAATATTATTGAGGCAAGAATGTACAATAAGTGTTCAGAGAATAAGAGAGGAAGGCCAAGATAGAAATTAAAAGCAATATAAAGTGGATAAAACACACCCTTTGCTAAAGTCAGATTATTATAATCTCCGAGCCAATTTAATCTAATTAAACTTTCAGAAAGTAGCAAAAATAATCTATCATCATGACCGGCATGGCTTATGGCAAAGAGAGTTTGCCCAGAAACTAAATATAACTTAACAAAAATCAATAAGAAAAAAATTGCGATGATAACAATATCAATATTGTTTATTTTCATTCTATTTCGCATTTTACTGTAGTTTATTTTTAAATCTTTTGCTTTTAGTTTCATTGATTTTTCTTTGTGGGTAAATTCAATATATTTATAAAAAATGTTGTAAAAATTGTTTGAATTCCGAGTACTATGAAAGTTGTCGATGGAATAACTAGCCTTAAAGTTGTTGATGTCTCCAAATTTCCAAAACCAGTAGCCTTCCAGTTTAAGATAGCTATAATCGATCCAATTAAACCCAAAATGAAAATAACTAGACCTATTACAATCCCGTAATCAATATTCGTTCCATCTAGGAACTTATTAAAGCCCTTTGTTGCAGGTACTAAATTATTTTTTATTGAGAAAATCATAGAAAATAGGCCTAGATTAGCAATGGTAAATCCAGTGAGAATAGAAATTGCAGCAAACATCATAGTATTAACATCGAAAGTTAAGGAACCTACTTTTATTGGACCTATGAACAATAATGTTAACAATACAAACCCGATTAGCATAAAAATAATTCCTGGATATAGAAACAACCATCTAGGACTAAAAATAAGCAAAAATCGAAGGTGTCTCCATCCATCTCTCCAACTTCTAAGATGTGGAGGTCTGGATCTTCCATCAGGATATAAAATAATTGGAACTTCTGTTATTTTCAATTTATTCAAAGTAGCTTTCACTACCATTTCGCTAGCAAATTCCATCCCAGTTGTTTGAAGATTGAGGTCAATTATTGCACTTTTTTTAAACCCTCTTAACCCTGAATGAAAATCATTAATGGGTGTCCGAAAAAATAGTTTACCAATACCACTAAGTACGGGATTTCCGACATATTTGTGAAGAGGAGGCATTGCACCCTTTTTAATACCACCCTTAAATCTATTACCCATAACAAGATCGTAACCTTCATCAAGTTTCTGCATGAACTGGGATAACTCAGTAAAATCATAACTATCGTCTGCATCTCCCATAATTATATATTCACCTTTAGATGCTGAGATACCTCCTATTAGTGCACTCCCATAGCCCTTCTGTTTAATCTTTACAAGTCGAGCACCTTCCTTGAGCGCTATCTCTTGTGATCCATCAGTACTCCCATTATCTGCTATCAAGACTTCCCCAACTATTTTTTTACGTTTCAAGAACAATTTTGACTTTTTAATACAAGTGGCCAGTGTTTCTGCCTCATTTAGACAGGGCATTAGAATTGTTAATTTTATTTTATTTTCTTTGCTCATGATAATTAATTACTTTGTTATATAAAACTCAATCTAACGAAATATTTCATTCGTTTCTTTCAAGAATGTCGAAACTTGGGATTTATTATACCAACTATCGGGTATATTCCTCTTTAGATAAACATAATCACCTAAAATAAAAATAGTAGAAATCATAACGAATATAATAATCTTTAGGTATAGATTTTTTGATAGATTAAGTAATGAGATGGAAATTAGACTAACTATTGGTCCAATTATTGGCAATATATATCTTCCTTGCAAGGCGACAAATATTAGTTGAGTATTCTGATAAGTTCTGTAATTCTGATAGTAAGCAAGGAATAATGAATAGAAAATTACGATTAAAATCAAATAGTTGATTGATTTGGATTTTCTATTAAAGTGTCTTATTAAATAAATCGTTGTTATCAAAACAATGATTCTGTAAGGAACAATTAATACCTCCTGTTTTATTAAACTTTTACTCCCGAAAATCCCTGTTGTTGTCTGATAGATATGATCTTTCCAGTATTTAAAATAGTGGAATCTATTGATAATCTCAACCCCTGGTATATTTCCTGTCAGTTCTTCGTCTCTACTAAATATTTTATTTCTTTGACATACTTCTTGAGCATAAACCTGAGTGCAATTTGGAAGAATATTTTTATAGCTAATTATATTATTTCCGTAATGGAACAAGAATAAAGATGATGTGAACAAAGCAATACCAATTAGTATTAAATTTGTAATATCAAGGTCAGTAACACCTTTGATTTTAATTAAATGCCTATTTTTATAAATTTGTGCTAACGCGATAATTGATAGAAGTAAGACTAAAGGCAGAATCGTAATTTTTGTAAGTGACCCTAAAGTTAGAAATATGATAAGTAGGGTAAGATTCTTTAAATTGGATGACTTCGTAAAGACTAGTAAATAGTAAACAGAAATAGTAGAAAGCATAATTAATAAATTATCGTAAGAAACCATTGCGCCTAGGAAACTGAACATTGGTAAATTTGTAAGGATGACAATACTTAGGAGCTTTACTAATCTGGATTTTGTGATTAGTGAGGTTATTTTGTAAGTATAGGCTACAGTAATTGTGGCAAAGACTATATTTACAATTCTTAATATAATTCTATAGTCAATAATTGAGTTATTCGAGGTTAGCTTTATAATATTTCCTAGGATGAAGTGATATAAGTAGGGAATGTTTTCGGTCAATCCGTAGCGAATATTTTCTTCTGTGTTTTTTACAAGAAGGACGTTCTCGGAGTACAATTTAGAGAGTCCAATATGATAACTTTCATCTGGACCAATCCCAAAATAACTACTAATCGCCAACTCTAAGGTTCTTAAAATAAAGAATAAAAATGTCAAAACGACTAGTGACCTAAATACAAGGTCAACCTTTTTTGAGCTTTTAAATTTTTTCTCAATGTCCGAAATTTTGTGTTTAGTCATCATCTCTAAAATATTGGTTAGTATCTCTTAATAATTCTGCTCTAGTAGTTTCCATATACCATGTATCCGGAACATATTTTTTGAAATAAAAATAATCCCCATAAATAAATATAAATACAACAGATACAAAAATTAGAGTT
>JAGQLL010000027.1:17724-20300 GCA_020429395.1 Candidatus Dojkabacteria bacterium
ATAGGAAATATATAGCGACCTTGAAGAGCAAGTTGGATTAGTCCTGTATCTCTATAGGTGTTGTAGTTTTGGTAATAGGCAAGTATGAAAATGTAAAAGATAGATATTATAAGTAAAAATATTAAAGGTTTGTAATTGGTTTTTAGTCTGTGTATGAGTCCGACAAGTGCTACTGTAATAATAATTTCATATGGAATTATTGATAAACCGCTTTTAATTAGGCTTTCATGTCCAAAAAATCCAAAGGTAGTTTCGAAAATGTGCCATCTCCAGACATAGAAATAATTGTAGGGGTCGACAAATTGAATATCTGTTATATCTGTTAATATTTCCTTATCTCTTTTAACATTTATATTAAGTTGGCAAAGTTCTTGAGAAGCTGCTTGATAACAAGTTGGAATTAACTTTTTATAAGTGTAAAGATTTTTTCCATAAAGATTTAGAACAAAAAAAGACAACGTACCAAGTAGTACAATTAGGAATATATTGGACAGTTTAAATACTTCAGTTTTTTTGACCGTCTGCGAAATCTTAAAACTATTTTTCTTTAAATTTTTCAAGAAAATAGAAAGCATAATCATAAATGTAATTAATGCGAGAGGTATAAGGGTCATCTTGGTTAATAAACCAAGTAAAATAAAGATCAAATACAAGTATGCATGTCGTATCTCGTAGGTTTTGAAGTATTTGATTAGGTAGTAAATACTCATAGCTGCCAACATATTAGCTAAGTTATCATAGCTAATAGACGCGCTCAAGATAGTAAACATTAAGAGATTAGTACTAAGTATCAAAGCGAGTAATTGAACATATCTGGATTTGCTAACAAGCTTTGCTAGCTTGAAAATATAGAGAACTGTTACAGATGAAAAGAGAACATTTAATAGGCGCAACACTAGTATGTTATTTAGACCATGCATGTCCAAATTATAAAATTTCCCTAATAATAAATAATAGAGATACGGTCCCTTGTTTAGTGGGCCATGAACTATTGTTTCGGGAGTAATCTGAGGCAGGAAACTTGATTCTGCAAAGATTTTAATTATTTGAATATGCTCTAACTCATCCGGAGAAATACCGAATCTAAGGGATATTGCAATCTCAATAGTCTTTAATAGGAAAAAAGAAAAGAAAACAATCACACTGAGCGAAAATATGATTTCTTTTTTTGATAGTCTCTGTAATTTGTCTTTTAAATTCATGATTGATATTTACTTCGGTGTGAGAACCTATAATTATATATTAAATCAGCGTATATTATCGCAAACTATTTTCTTTTTGTTTTCAAACTTACACGTAATATAATTGTATTCTAATTCAGAGACTATTAATTTAATCCTTATGTGCGGAATTTTTGGTTTTGTTACAACAAAAAATAGTTTCAATTCAGAGAGAGTTAAGTCTATTACAGACCAGTTATTACTTTTGTCGGAATCGAGAGGGAAAGATTCCTCAGGTGTGGCTATTGTACGAGAGAAAGAAATTATTGTTTACAAAGAACCATTAAGTGCTCATAAGTTTATTAAACAAAAGAAATATTTAAAATTATTTTCAACAGAACAAGAAAAGCATGCCTTAATAGGTCATGCTCGAATGGAAACTAATGGATCCTTTAGTTTGAGCAATAATAATCAACCTGTTGTAAAGGATGGAATTGTAACTATTCACAATGGCATCATCGTCAACGATTCAGATATTTGGAAAAAACATACTGATATCAAAAGAGATTTTCAAGTCGATACGGAGCTGTACAACTCTCTATTGAGGAAATATATTCAAAAAAAGGAGAGCCTTTTAGAAGCTCTCAGAGCAACATTGTCAGAGCTCCAGGGTTCGTACGCTTTTGCGACATTATTTAACGATTTTAATTCTTTAGTACTGGTTACCAATACAGGGTCTTTGTACACTATTACCGACAGTGAGAAATCCTTCGTTGCTTTTGTTTCGGAAAAACACTTTGCTGAAGAACTTGTTAGCAAACAATTTCCTTCACAGAAGGAGATCGAGATAAAACAGGTAAAAGCAGACAGTGGTTTGATAATTAATCTCCAGAATTTAAACATATTGTCCTTTCAAGTAAGTGGAAATGAAAAAACAAATCTGACTAAAAAAACAGCGAAATCAAAAACGATAAATCAAATTGGAAGTATCATTACAGAAGTTCCGCAACCTATTAGTCTTAGAAAAAATAATCAGAATTTTAAAACAATTGAGAAACTTATCAATGAAGAATACACGAAGGATAGAGACAAGATTAGTAAGCTTAGGAGATGTACCAAATGCATTCTTCCAGAAACGATGCCTTTTATAGAATTTGACGAAGAGGGCGTTTGTAGCTTCTGTCATAGTTATGAAAAAAGAGAAATTAAAGGTGTAGAAGAATTGGAAAAAGAGATTGCTAAATATAGAAAAGGAAACGGAGAACCAGATTGTATAGTTTCTTTCAGCGGAGGAAGAGATAGTTGTTACTCCATGCATTATGCTGTAAAAGAGTTGGGTTTAAATCCTCTTGCATATTCATATGACTGGGGGATGATAACTGACTTGGGTAGGAGAAATCAAGCAAGAATGACAGG
>JAGQLL010000028.1 GCA_020429395.1 Candidatus Dojkabacteria bacterium
AACGTAAGAGAACAGGCAAACACAAGTAGCAAGGTTGTGACAAAAGTTTCACCAGGTCAGAGGTTCATAGTAAAGGAAAGATCAGGCTCGAGTTGGGTTAAAATCGATGCAGGCGAAAATGGTCAAGGTTGGATTTCTACGCAGTACGCAAAAAAAGTTTAAAACCATAAATTCCCCAGATAGTTTTGCTAGTATACTTATTAAGTGGCTGAGATTGACAGCTAGAGCAGATATCTGTTAGATTGAGTAAAATATTACTTCAATCACAATTGCCCTGATTGAAATTTTCAGCCCGAAGCTTTAATTTTTAGAGACATCATATGGCTAAACAATCTACAGAAAAAACGACAGAAACTCCCAAAGAACCCAACACGGGCAAATCTCAAGCATTGAATGCTGCTATCCAACAAATCGAGAAGCAATTTGGCAAAGGTTCGATAATGAAATTTAGCGATCGGGCAAGATCTGACGTTGATGTTATCTCGACAGGCGCATTATCACTTGATATTGCACTTGGAATTGGTGGTGTTCCAAAGGGCAGAATTGTAGAAATTTATGGACCAGAGTCATCTGGAAAAACCACTTTGGCAATGCACATCATCTCCGAAGCACAATTAAAAGGGGAGACAGCAGCTTTTATAGATGCAGAACATGCATTTGATGCTGAATATGCCAGAAATATCGGAATCAACCTAGACGATCTACTTATCTCTCAACCTGATTATGGAGAACAAGCACTAGAAATCTTAGAAACGCTTATCAGATCAGGAACTGTGGGAGTTATTGTCGTTGACTCTGTTGCAGCACTTACTCCTCGAGCAGAAATTGAAGGAGAGATGGGAGATTCACATATGGGTCTTCAAGCTAGATTGATGAGTCAAGCCTTGAGAAAAATCACTGCTATTTGTTCAAAAACTGGAACTACTGTAGTTTTCATCAATCAATTAAGGATGAAAATTGGAATTATGTTTGGTAATCCAGAGACCACTACAGGTGGAAATGCACTTAAATTCTATGCATCTGTTAGATTGGATATTCGAAAGAAAGAAAAAATTGGGAAACTAGATGATGTTCGTGGCCATGTAGTTCGAGTTAAAGTTGTAAAGAATAAAATGGCACCTCCATTCAAAGAGGCTGAGTTCGATATCATTTATCCTAATGGAATCGATAAAATTAGCTCCCTAGTTGATGCTGCAATCCAATTTGGCGTTATTGAGAAATCGGGAGCATGGTTTAGAAAGGATGATAATCAACTTGGTCAGGGTAAAGACGCTGTCAAAGAGTTACTTAAAGATGATTCAAAACTGCGAAAAGAAGTTTATCAAGAAGTAAAAACAAAAAGTAAGATTTAATCATTATTAATCATGGGTAGAGCATCTTCAACCTTAGAGGCACTTTTAGTATCAAAGGTAAGAATCAAGGTACTTAAATTTTTTCTGCTTCAACCGGATGTGAAATTACATCTGAGAGGAATTGTGCGTGAGATTGATGAAGAGATTAATGCAGTGCGAAGAGAACTTACAAGACTGGAAGAAGTAGGAATTGTAGTCTCAGAAGAAGAGGGTTCAAAAAAATTCTTCCAACAAAACAAAGAAAGTGTATATTATTACGAACTTCTAAGTATGATGCATAAAGCATTCGGACTTGGAGGTAAGTTGATTAGAGCAAATAAGGCCCTCGGAGAGGTGAAATTCGCGTTACTAACAGAGGATTATTTGAAACAGACACATACTTCATCCCAGAAAATCGATCTAGTAGTTATTGGTACTGTGGACTTACCTAAACTCACAGAGTTGGTAGAGCAGGCTGAACAGAAATTAGAACGCGAAATATTTTATACAGTTATGACCGAACGCGAATTTTTCTTAAAGAAAAAACGAAGAGATCCATTTGTTCTTAATATTCTTACCCAACGGATTGTTCTACTTATTGGCGCTTATGAAGAATTAATCTCTTGAACGAGCAAAAACACGAAACAAAAAAAGCGAGACACATCGTCTGGTTCAGACAGGGCGAATATGATCTACAAGCATCCAAGCTTTCACTCGATGAGGGCTTCTATGAATGGTCTACATTCCAGGCTGTCCAAGCAGTGGAAAAAGCCTTAAAATCCGTAATCGTCTATGCGGGAGCAAATCCACCAAGAATTCACAAACTACAAACATTGATGGGCATCTGTAATAGAATATGTCCAGAGTTCAAAAAGACAAAGTTTGAATTTAGATTTTTAGAATCATTCACATTTATCTCTCGTTATCCATTTTTATTGCCAGGGCGTACAAAAACACCCCACGAAATCATCACAAGACCCGAAGCTGAGAGAGCCTACAGACAAGCACAAGAATTTCTTAAAAAAATTTCAATCATCTTGTCACATCCGATGGAGCCTCAAGAGATGTTATTAACTTATGACGAAATGTTCACCAAAGAAGAAATCGAAAATCGACTCAATGTTATTAAAGAGAAATTGATCGCCGCTTTTGACCCTGAAAAAATTATCCTTTTTGGAAGGTTTGCCAGAGATGAACAAGTAAGTAGACTTTCCACTATGGATATTCTAGTCATTGCTAAAACTGATTCGAGTTTTATTGAAAGAATATTTAAAGCTAGAAAATCAACAAAAGAAGGAACGCCCATTATTGAGCCCCTTGTTTATACTCCAGAAGAATTTAATCTGATGGTAGATGACGAAGGGGAGAGTTTCTTAGAAACTGCACTTAAAGAAGGAAGAGTAATTTACGAAAAGCCTAAGCAATAAGTTTTGGTTTAATGGATTTTAGCTCCTCAATATCCTTGGCTCCCATGGTAAACATACTAATCTGGAATTCCTTTTTATATTTTCCCAACAACTTTATACAAGCCTCTGGACTTTCTAATGCAGGCTGAAGCAATGGTTTTGCACAAGATGCCATATCTGCTCCCAACATCAAACTAAGAGCGATATGTTTACCATTTCGTATTCCTCCACAAGCAATTAATTTCAAATCTTCGATTTCTCGACAATCAGTAAGACACTGGTCTGTAGGAATCGATTCGGCTTTGAATATATCACCAAGGTCATCTTCTCTACGATAACCTTCTACCCATGGCCAACTAGTGCCCCCACCACCTGCAACATCGATCCACTCGACACCAATCTCGTTTAGTTTTTTTGCTGTTTCTTTGTCAATACCGTTACCAACCTCTTTAATTAGTACCGGTTTTTTGATTTTTGGCAGTATCTTTGCAAGTTTATCGACCAAGCCTTTAAAATTCGTATCACCTTCGGGTTGGATTGCTTCTTGTAGATGATTTATGTGCAAAAATATTCCATCAGCGTCAATAATGTCGATTAATTTGTTAATTTCTTTTGCCCCGTAGCCATAGTTCAACTGAACTAAACCCATATTTGCGAACAAAGGAATTGATGGACAAAGATGGCGAACATTAAAGCTATCAAGTGTTTCCGGCTTCTTCAGGACAACTCTCATTGATCCCAGTGCAAGAGGGATGTTGTTTTTTTCTGCTGCCATTGCCAAATTCGTGTTGATGGTTTTTCCAAATTCTTCACCACCAGTCATAGAAGCAATCATAAAAGGAAAAGATATTTTCTTGTTAAAGAAATTGACAGTAGTGTTTATTTCTTCAAGATCAATCTCTGGGAGTGCTTTATGTGGAAGAACGTATTTGTCAAAAGAAGAAGGATACGGTTGCGTATCCTTCTCTAAGACAATTTTTATATGTTGTAACTTTCTTTGTTTGATAGACATTTTATTTTGCCTCTTCAGTGACACGAAGTTCTCGGATTGCTGTAACCTTTACAGATCCTGGATAATTCTGTGTCTCTTCAATTTCTTTTGCGATTTTGTGTGTTGTGATTATTACATCATCATCACTTGCGATTGATGGTTTGAAGATAACTCGAACTTCACGACCAGCGTGAATTGCATAAGCTTCTTCGACACCTTCGTATTTCTTAGCGATATCTTCTAGACCTTTTACTCTTTTAACATAATTTTCGTAGCTGTCTTTTCTAGCACCTGGTCTTGCACCAGAAATTGCATCAGCGATTTTTACGATTTCTGCTTCTAGAGAAGTTGCATCAATATCACCGTGGTGAGATTCTACTGCATTGGCTAGTTTCTCATCCTTTAGATATTTTCGAACTACGTCTCCAGAGATATGGTGATGTGGCTTACCTTCGATTTCATGTGTAAGCACTTTTCCAATATCGTGGAGTAAACATGCTTTCTTTACGAAATTCACATCTGCACCGAGTTCTGATGCAAGTTGACCTCCAAGATTTACCATTTCCATACTATGTTTGATGAGATTTTGGCCATAACTGAATCTGTATTTAAACCTTCCAAGCAATTTGATTACTTCTTGTGGAAGATCATTACAACCCGAGTCGTATGCAAGTTTTTCTCCAGTTCTTTTGATTTCTTTTGAAAGTTCATTTTTGATGCCATAGATGGTTTCTTCAATGCTACCTGGGTGAACTCTACCATCTTTAAGAAGTTTCTGTAATGCGAGTGCAGCCACTTCACGTCTGATAGGATCGAAGCAGGATAGGGTGACTTGATTCGGTGCTTCATCTACGATGATGTCCACACCAGTCAGTCTCTCGAAGGTTCTAATATTTCGGCCTTCTTTTCCGATTATTTTCCCTTTTAATTCTTCGTTCTCAATGTCAATTGTGGTAGCTGTTGACTCTGCTACATAATCAGTAGCGCTTTTTTGCATCACGTCTACAAGTATTTCACGACTGACTTTCTCGGAAGTGGATTGTATTTCGAAATCTGCTTCTCTGATTTTCCTAGCTACATAGGATTTGAGTTCTTCTTCAGTTCTGTCCATCACCAATTTTTTAGCCTCTTCAGGTGATAGTCGTGCTAACTTCTGAAGCTCTTCGGTAATTTTCTCACTTCTTCTTTTTACATCTTTTTTTGCTTGTTCTACGGCTTTTTCTTTGCTCTCGATGCTTTCGAACCTTTCATCTAGAACTTTTGCTCTGTCGACTAATTTTTTCTCTCTTTCGTCGAGTCTTTTTTCCTCTGCGAGAACTGTTTGTTTCAGTTCGGTAGTCTGTTTCATCGCTTCAGTTTTGATCTTGTCGGCTTCTCTTTCAGCTTCAAGAATTGTGTTCTGTGCTTTTAAACTGGCTTTACGAATTGCTTCGTCCTCGGATATGTCAACAAACTTGGGATCCTTCAGCTTTTTTTCAAGCTCTTTTTTGTTTCTGGTGAGCATGTAGCTTGCACCCAGTCCTCCCGTTGCTATGATTGACAATACGATTAATAGTATTGTTTCCATCCAAATAAATTAATAACTAAAATGAAAAATAAAACTATAAAAATAGCGATATTTTTCTTACTTTAGGTAAGTTTTGGTTTATCTTTCTGGGATGATTAATAGACTATTTCTCCAATAGAGGAGTTGGGTATGCGCAATGTCTTTACACGACTTGCTTTTGTTCAATAATATTTTTACTTTGAAATTTGTCATTTATTATTAACACATACTTTAAGTATACGAACATCCAAGAAAAAGGACTTACCTGTGCAATATAGTTTAATGATATGCTTAAACACACTTATAGTCAAGTGAAAATCGGGGGTGCTTACTCAAATAAGTCGCTAAACGCTTTGAATAATTTGTCCAAAAAAGTTCCTCTGTAGTTATGTTTAGTTTCTGTAGGAGTGTTGTTTATCGAGACAGATTGTTGAGCATTTTGATAATTTTGCATCATGCCTAATTGTTGTTGCATATGTGCAATTGCCTGGTTCTTCTGTGCAATAAGTGCGTGTAAATTGCGAATTATTACCTTCTGATCCTCAGCAGATGCTCTCAGCTGTAGAAGTTCAGTACTATGTTGATTTAACTCTTCTTTCGCCTTTATTACTTCTTGTCTAGATTTTACAAGATCTGCATGTTCTTGTGAGTCCACCATCTTTTTTAATAAATCCTGTTCACTGATACCTATATTCAAAAAGTAGTTTAAGTCGTTCTGGGTAGGTTCTCGCCCCAAAATCTTGGTATACATTTCGTTAACCATCTTCTTTCTGTCATCACGACTCATAAAACCTCCTGTAGGCTGTGATTGGGGAAGGTTTGAGTCAAACCCTTGCATGCCTCCAGAATTGTATGATGGTATCTGGAAATTATTCGCTGGCATAGGAGTCTGCTGGAACTGATTCACTGGTGGTGTAGTGGTAGATGGATTTGGTCTTGCAACTACGGGAGGGCTCCCTTGCGGAAGATCTCTAAATGGTACACCAAAATATTCCAGAACGCCTTTAGCGACTCCTTTTGCTAATTTATCAATATTTTTATCATCTTTGAGGAATTTTGCATCAGCTTCGTTATCAATGTAGCCACATTCAACGAGAGTTGTAATGGAGTTTACGTCATGAAGGAATGCAATTGAGCCTATTTCATGTTCATATTCACTTTTACTGCCTTGGTCAGGAAGACCAGATTCGGTAGTGATTGATTTTACGAGTATGTCTGAGAGTTTTTTGGAATTGCTGTCACCTTCACCTTCGTACCATGATTCAATTCCACTTTTTCCACCTTCGTTAATATGGATTTCGATTGCAACGTCGTTATTGGTTTCGTCGTAGCCTGTTTTATTTATCCATTCTATACGTTTGAGTAGGTCCAAATCAGCAGGAACTGAAAGGGTGATAATGCCGTGTTGTCTGAGATAGGGAAGTACAGCTCTGGAGATTTTTCTGGAAAGTTCGTATTCAACTAGGTCGTTGGCTTTCGAACCTGGATCTGCACTTGTATGACCTGATGACAATATTGCACGTGGCATATTTTTGTGTTAATTAACAGAATAATTACACGAACAGTTGAATTTTACCACGAATTCAGAAGTAACGAACAACTGTTCACTATACAATTGAACTATAAATGTTCTTTAATTGATCATCATTTTCGAATGGAATAACGATTTTGCCACCACGGGATGATCGGAAAAGTTTCACTTTCTCTCCATATCGACTTCTTAAATCAGATTCAACCTTAAAGGTGAATTCGTCTTCAATTCTGTAACGACCTTCTTTGTTTTTCGGAGTGCCTTTGTTCAGTCTACGAACCATTTCTTCTGTTGCTCTTACACTAAGATTCTGTTCTATTACTTTATTCGCAGCTATCTGCATTGTAGCTCTAGATTTTAGCCCTAATAATGCTCTTGCGTGACCTTCACTTATCAGGTCATCAAGGAGAAATTCTTTCAACTCCATCGGAAGTGAAAGTAATCGCATTTTATTCGTAACGGCAGATCTACTAAAGCCAACTTTGGAAGAAATTAATTCATCAGTCATTTTGAATCGTTCCCTTAATTGCATAAAAGCCATAGCTTCTTCTAATGGGTTTAAATCTTTTCGATGGATATTTTCTATAACAGCAAGTTCGAGCATCTGTTGAGGAGAAGCTTCTTTTACTATTACGGGGACAGATTTCTTTCCAGCTAGCTTGGCGGCTTTTAGACGTCTTTCTCCAGCAATTAATTGAAACTGTCCTTCAGGTGTTTTTGTGACCAATAAAGGTTCAATTATTCCATTCTCTCTAATCGAATCTGCTAGTTGTGCTAATTTGGGATCATGTCGTGTAAGTCTTGGCTGAAAAGGATTTGGTTCGACAAGGTTGATATCCAGATGGGGGATATATGCCTGATTTAATTCCTCAAGTGTAGATTCAGAAATTAATGATGCTAAACCTTTTCCGAGTCCCATATTAAAATATTAAGATGTAAAGTTATTAATTTATATACAAAGTTACTAGAATCGATCAATAATCTCTTTTGCCAGATCTTCGTAAGCCATCGCTCCCATTGATTTTGGATCATATTCAATAATAGCTTTTCCAAAAGAAGGTGCTTCAGAAAGTCTTACGTTTCGAGGGACAATTGTTTTGAAAACCTTTTCTT
>JAGQLL010000029.1 GCA_020429395.1 Candidatus Dojkabacteria bacterium
ATATTTGTGAGTAGTTGTGGCATCAACATTACTAAGTTTTTAAATTGTTCAACTGTTTCACTAAAAACAGTGACTGTCATCAAACTTAATATTAAAAATAGTGTTAAAAAAATGAAAATAGTAGAAGCAATTCTAGGAATCCTTTTTGTTTGGAAGTAGTCTACATATGGACGTAATGCTGAGTTAATGATAAGTGCGAAAAACAGAAAAATGAAAACTAGCCTAAGTTCCCATAGCGCCGTAATACCCAAAATAAAAGCCAATATTAAAATCAAAGACTTAAGTGTTATTTCGATTTTAACGCTTTCTTTTTTCATAGATCGTTATTAAATACTTTTGTCTTTGCGAGATGTATCTCTCGTTTCAGATCGTAATATAAATATAAAGTTAGTGAAATTGTTAACATCAAAATTAATACATAAATCCATAAATAGGTTTTTCCTGTCAAAGTATTGAAAAGTACATAAACATTGGTAATCCATATTGAAATTAGCCAATAGAGCGCATGACCATATAGTTTGTTTGCTATACTCAGTGAATTTTTCTGTTGTGCTGTTAGAAATTTATCCAAATCAGCCTTACTTATCTGTTGCTTCTCAGTGCGTGCATTAAGCATTAAATTAATAACCAATATGAGACTTATAAAAGTGAACATAAACAAATCCGAGTAAGATGATAGTAGAATCATTGTTTCATTATCTAGATTGCCTAGACCAAATAATGAGATTATCCCGTTAAACTCGAAGTCTAAACCGAATACCACTGATGCGAAGAGGATTCCGAGTAATTTGCTAATAATAATAGCAACTATTGGTGTTATGGGGAAATTAGTTACTTTCATAATAAAATATAGTCAATACGAAATAGTATCAGTAACTCAGATAAAATGAAAGATTTTCAATTACAAGCTATATCTTGCAGTATTTATTTTGTGATTTTATTCACTTGTTTTGCAAGTCTAGACTTATATCTAGAAACAGTTTGTTTGTGTAGTGTTTTTTTCTTCGATGCTGTATCGAGAGCACTATATGCTTTCACTAACAATTTCTTTGCTTGACTTGGTTTGTTATCTGCCACTGCTTTTAAAACAGCTTTCTTTGCAGTACGAAAGTTTTCTTTATTAATTGAATTTACTTTTTTTCTTCTAGCGCTAACTCTTATCGCTTTTTTTGCAGAACTTGTATTTGCCATCTTGTATTAATATTGAATTATCTAAATGAATAGCCCTGATTTTAACAATTTAAGCTATCTTTAGCAAGAAAACACAAACTACTTAAGAATATATATCACTTTACTTGCAAACAGTATCAAAATTAAGTTATATTTAAACGTATAGTTTCTGCCCCGAGACTTTAATTTTCATATAACAAACATGGCAAAGAATTCTGTAAAAGCTAAACAGAAACCTTCTTCTAAAACTGCACCTACTCCAAAAAAGGTTAAACCAGACCCTAAAGAGTTTGAGAAATCAGTTATTAAAGATATGGAAAATTCTAAATTGAGGATTAAACCATGGGTTCTAAAATTGCTTGGAGGTGTTTTTATATTAGCTGGAATAGGTTTTATTCTTTACCCTTTAATTTCTGATCGAATCAGTATCAATCTTCCAGATGTTTTTGATAGAAATGACCAGGAAGTTGCAGAAGACAATGACAATGATGATGAAAACGATGATGATTCCGAAAATAACGAAGATGGTGAAAATGAAGACAAAGATAGCACAGAAGATGGAGATACAGAGGAAGGTGAGGACGAAGAAGGTAAAATTGCAGGAGGAAATTCAACTCGAAGAGATGATTCAACAACTACTACTGCTCAAGAGAAAGCCACTCAAACTCAAACACAGATTAACCAAACTGGACTGTGGAGAGCTACCGATTATGTACAAGGTGATATTAACACCGGTTCTTACCAAGTAAAACTTGGGGATACACTTTGGGAAATTTCAGAAGCTGTATACGGGGATGGTTCTCAGTGGACAAAAATATTAGAAAAAAACTCCAGTTCAGTCGGATTTCTCCCTGATGGAAGTCAAGCATTGATAGTCACTGGTCAATTTTTAACAATAGAATAAATTTCTGTTAGAATATATTCATTATTAGTATTTGTTTAGACATGCTATATATCGCTGCAGACCATCGAGGATTTGATGAAAAAGAAAAACTTAAACATTTTTTCGACTTGTCTAATATCGAATTTGTAGACATCGGTGCGAAAGAATACGATCCAGATGATGATTACCCAGATTTTGCTTTTATGCTTGGCGA
>JAGQLL010000030.1 GCA_020429395.1 Candidatus Dojkabacteria bacterium
AGGTAGAGTAATTCAGAGTGAAATATCACATGCATATAGTAACGGCAAAAAATGATTAGAATCTCGTAATTAAGGATTGATGAATTAGATATCACCCTTTAAAAATTTTTAAATAACATTTTTTGCTGAATTGAGTCAAATAAATGTATAATCTGCGTTGATTTAATCAAATAATGATTGAAAACCAAGTTGAGAATATTATTCCTCTTTTTCCTGCAGATATAAGCGAATTACAAGAAGGTCTTCAGTACATAGTTTCTAATTCTCCACTAATCAAGTTAACACATTGCACTGGTTTAAATTGTGTCACGAATGGTCCTTTCGGGACACTAGGGAGGTTAGATAAAAATCCTGTTGTAACACCAGATAATTATGATTCTATATCATTTATTCCTGCAGCTGGGACAGTTTTAAGAGTTGTTGCCTCTGTGCAGGCTTCGGATAGGTGTAATAATTGTATGACAAACGGAGGGGTATGTGTGACTTTGGGTGGAAGAGATGCAAATGAAGTGTATAACTTGTCCTATGAAGAATTAAGACCTAAATTCGTGAATAGAATAGGTAATATTCCTATAGGTGCAAAGGTCAGAACTATCGGGAAAACTTTTGGGGCTAGTGAATACTCCGATTATAGAAGAGGAATCACTTATACAATAAAAGAAGGTACTGATTGTGAACTAGACTTAGATGAACAAGGGCGTATTTTGAAAATTTCAAATGACGCTCGTTATTTAGGTGGTATGGATTTATTGCCACCCCCAAATACACTCCTTGAAGTTCTGGAGGTTCCCGAGATTGCAAAATTATGGGCTACTTGTTGGGAAATAACAAATCGTAAGGGGAGTAGAAAAGTATTAAGTCAATCATTAAGGTCTATCGGAGAAAGATTACTTTCGAAATTCAAATAGTATAGTTTATCCTTGAAGTTTAAAAACAAAGTCGTATAATCCTGTTACTATTAATTGTATAAAAACTGGTAATCAAATAATATCAATTACATTTAGAAATTATGGACATACTACAAATAACTTTTCCATTAGATGGCATGGCAAAATCAGATTTAGTTGTGATTCCTGCGGGTACAACAGGAAGACGAATAGAAAATGGTCTGGCCAGTCCAGATCGGACCACTTTAGACGATACACTTTATGTTGTGGGTAGAATACTTACAGACCGTAATGTTCTGGTTCATGGGGTATTTGGTTATAGACATATGCCATATGATTATCTAGTAGAAGGGGAAACTCCTGTAACAAAACTTAATCCGTACAAACAACTTTCTTCAGGTCTATAAGTTATATTAAAGTGTGCGGGTAGAGTCATCTAAATTAATAAATAGATTTCACACTATTCACCTAAGGTAGCGGTTGGAGTTTACTCTAATCAATTATCTCCTCTAGAGAGTTTTCACTTTTTAAGGAAAAAATGTCCAGAACTTAAAATTATAAACTTTAAAATTCCCCATCAATCCCATTGCTCATTCAATCCCCTTTGTGCTAATATGCTTTTTAAGCTTTTTTTAACCGTGGAAGTACATATCAGTTTTCAACCAGAGGTTTTATTCAATATTTTTTCCCAAGGAATCACGAACTCACTCTACACAGCATTGTTTGTGTTGATTCCTACAATTTTCGTGATTGTCATATTCAGTAAGAACTTTAACGCTCTCAAGCCTTCAAAGATAGAATTGTTCCTAGAGATGTTTGTTGGCGGATTATTCGGTTTAGTTGAGAGTATCATGGGAGAGAAAAACGCGTTGAAATATTTTTCCTTTTTATTAACATTTTTTGTCTTCATCTTAGTCTCAAACTGGTTCCCACTATTACCTGGGATTTCTTCGATTGGTTTAGTAGGTGAAGAAGAGCATACTGAAGAGACAAGTGTTGAATACACCGCAACTTCAAATCCTGAAATTATTGAAGATGCTCAAGGAGGTGCAGTATTATCAGAAACATCTACAGTCGAGGAAGAAATTGAACCAACATTTGGATGTTTATTAAAAGGCAAATGCTATCTGACCACATCGGGAATCACAACTGGTAGTTTCAAACATATGTTTAGAGCTCCAACAGCAGATCTTTCTGCAGGTATTGCACTAGCACTAATTTCTGTACTGGTTACAAACTTTATCGGATTCAAAACAAATAAACTTGCATACTTGAGCAAATACATTAACTTCAACGGTCCTATTAACTTCGTTGTAGGTATTTTGGAATTAATTTCTGAAGTGGGTAAGATTGTTTCTTTCTCTTTCAGGTTATTTGGAAACATCTTTGCAGGAGAGGTTTTGCTAGTAGTTATTACAGCAATTTCATTCGGTGTCGCAACATTGCCTTTTCTCGGACTCGAATTATTTGTTGGGGTTATTCAGGCGTTAGTATTTTTCATGTTAACGGCTGTGTTTATCAATTTGGCAATCGAACATCATCATTCATAATTAATATTTTTTAACTAATTTTTTATTTACATTTTATGGATACTCAGGGTTTACAATATTTAGCAATGGCTATAGCTATGGGTCTTGGAGCATTAGGTCCAGGTTTAGGCATTGGAATCTTAGCTGGAAAAGCGTTAGAAGCTATTGGTAGAAATCCAGAAGCAACATCTAAAATTCAGACAGTTATGATTCTTGCAATTGTGTTTGCAGAAGCTATCGCTATCTACTCACTAGTTATTGCTTTAATTATCCGTTTCGTCTAATTATTAAACAAAAATTATCATGCAAGCACTAGGATTCAATTTACTAAGTTTCATCATATATCTAGTACTGTTCGCAGTTCTATTTGTAGTGTTGAATAAATTTCTCGTTCCTCCACTTTTGAAGAATATCAATGCGCGTAAGAAACTTCTTGAGGACAATCTCAAATTACAAGCTGATATTGAGCTACATAAAGAAAAATTAGAAAAGGAAGCAAAGGAGAAAGAAGCAAAGTTAATAGAAAAAGCGGAAAAACAAGCAGAAGAAATAATTAGCCAAGCTAATACAGAAGCGAAATCAATTGTAGAAACTGCAAAGGAAAAATCAAAGACTATGTTAGATGAGGTAAAAGAGCTTATCGCCAAAAAACAAAAATCAGCATAATAATTATTAGCATACAAAAAAATGGCAAATGTAACGACTGGAAAAGTAATCTCGATTGATGAAGGTATTGTTACTGTATCAGGATTGTCATCCGTGGGTGCTGGTGAGTTGATCAGGATCAAAATTAACGATAAAAAAGATGCTAGAGCATTGGCACTTAATCTCGAAGATGACGTTGTGAAAGGAGTTATGATTGATCACCTTGATGAAGTAATGCAAGGACAAAGTGCAGAAACCACTGGAGAATTACCATCCATCAAGGTTGATGATAAAGTTCTTGGAAGAGTAATAAATGTTTTAGGAGAAGTGCAAGACAGTAGTGTTGAGATTCAGTACGGTCCAGATGCAAAATTAATGCCTATGGAGAAGAAAGCTCCTGGTGTTATCGAGAGAAAAGATGTCGAAAGACCTATTGAAACTGGGATTCTAGTCATTGATGCATTGATCCCGATCGGACGAGGACAAAGACAATTAATTATCGGAGACAGACAGACTGGTAAAACCGCTATCGCAGTAGATGCAATTATCAATCAAAAAGGCAAAAACTGCCTCTGTGTTTATGTAGCAGTCGGTCAGAAAGCCTCAAATGTTGCAAATATCGTCAGAAAATTGAAAGAAAAAGATGCGATGGCATATACAACTGTTGTCGTAGCATCTGCAAATGATCCAGCAACTCAGCAGTATCTTGCTCCTTATGCTGGTACTGCAATTGCAGAATATTTCGCAGAAAAAGGCCAAGATGTACTTGTAGTCATTGACGATCTTACTAAACACGCAAATGCATATAGACAAATGTCACTTCTGTTGAAAAGACCTTCCGGTAGAGAAGCATACCCTGGAGATGTTTTCTATCTTCACTCAAGACTTCTAGAGAGAGCTTTGCAATATTCAGATGCACTAGGAGGAGGTTCAATTACCACACTTCCTATCATTGAAACTCAAGCAAACGACTTGTCAGCATATATCCCAACCAACGTTATCTCGATTACAGACGGTCAGATTTACCTTGATCAAGATTTATTCAACGCTGGTCAGAAACCTGCATTAAACGTTGGTCTTTCTGTATCTCGTGTTGGAGGTGCTGCACAAACAAAAACTATGAAAAGTGTCGCTGGTAAAGTTAAACTTGACCTTGCACAATTTAGAGAATTGGCAGTATTCGCTCAATTAGGTTCAGAACTTGATGAAGCTACAAAAGCTCAATTGATTCGAGGTGAACATATCACCGAAGCGGTTAAACAAGCACAATACAATCCACTACCAGCTCCTGAACAGATAGTGATTATGTATGCAGCAAGTCAGGGATTCTTAGATGAAATGCCTTTGAATGAAATTGGACCTTGGAAAAAGCAAATTATACTTACATTGAAGACAAAATATTCAAAAGTATGGGAAAGATTGAACACTGGAAAAGAAAAGGTCGAAGGTGAATTAGCAGAAGAAATTAATACTATTATTAAATCATATCTAGATTAAGTGGCTTTAAGGGAAATCAAAACAAAAATCGCAAGTTTGCAGAATACTGGTAAGATTACCAAGGCGATGGAAGTCGTCAGTTCTGTAAAGTTGAAAAAAGTGGAAAAAGCTACTTTGAATGCTAATGTCTATTTAGATACAATGAAGCAATTCCTATATGAAGCTGTTCAAACTGATGTCGATCTCGATATGCCACTTTTTGATTCTGGCAAAACAGAAACAAAAGATGC
>JAGQLL010000031.1:0-4897 GCA_020429395.1 Candidatus Dojkabacteria bacterium
TGAATAGCAGATGCAACCGGAATCACCATTAATGCTCCGATTAGAAGTGCTCCTATTGCTTTTATAGAGAGTGAGATTGTGATCCCTACTAGAACCATCAACATTACGTTGTAAACAGTTGTGTTCATACCATTTACTCTCGCTAGATCTTCGTCATAAGAGAGTAAAAAAAGCTTTTTCCGAAATAGCACAACAGTTAATACTACAATTAATCCTAGTATTAAAAACAAATATATTTCGTTCTGGGTAACTGTCGTGATGCTTCCAAATAAATAATTTAAGACAGTTGTGCCGATACCATTACCCAAGCTGAATAAAATCAAGGTAATTGCCAAACTTCCTGATAGAAATATCGCCATGATAGAGTCTGAGAAAACGTTTTTGAGTCTGCGCAGACTATCCATTGATACTCCCGCTATCACCGAAACTACAACTGCTCCGAGTAAAGGAGAGAACTGGAAGAGCAATCCCCCGGCAACTCCAACTAAAGATACATGTGCTAAAGTGTCTACCAAAAGTGAAAATCTCCTAACCACAAGGAAAAATCCAATCATGGGAGCAATAACAGAAACGACAAGACCAGCTATGAAGGCTCTAACCATAAAGTTATATTGAAATATTTCAAAAATTTCAGCGATCATGGTGTATATGTGTAAACTTTTGACCGTAAATATTATCGACTAACTTCTTTTCGTCTAATTTTTCTGCTTCACCTGTGTAAACTATAGTTCTATTCAAAGCGATCATGCGAGATGCCTGTCCAGAAATTATATCTATATCATGGGAAACAAATATAATCGTGAGCCCTTTCTCGACGTTCAATTTCCTTAAAAATCTATAGAACTCATCTTGCGAAGCCAAGTCAACACCAACAAAAGGTTCGTCAAGTATCAGAATCTGTGGATCAGAGGCTATAGCTCTCGCGACAAAGGCTTTTTGTCGCTGTCCTCCTGACAATTGTCCGATAAGTTTATCTTCTTTACCTTTCAAACCAGAAATGGATATTGCATTTAAAATTTTTTCTCTATGCTTCTCTCCATTACTGAAAAGCTTTTCTTTTGCTACCAATCCACTCTCAACAATTTCATAAACTGTTGCTGGTAGATCTTGTGATTCTTGACTAATTCTTTGAGAAACATATCCTACTCTGCATGAATCCAACCCATTTGACAATTTTTTACCTGAAATTGTGATACTACCTTTGTCTGGCTTGATTAATCCCAGTATGATTTTCAAAAGTGTAGATTTTCCACTTCCGTTTGGACCAATTATTCCAATATAGTCGCCACGGTTTACATCAAAAGACACGTTTTCAAGTACCTTAATGGAATTGTAGCTATAATTAATATTTTCAACTTTGATTATTACTTCTTTATTCATCTGCATTCCATCGCAATCTTTAAGTTATTGAGGTTGTTTCTCATAATACTAACATAATTCTCTCCAACCGACAGTTCTTCAGAAGTGAGCCCCTCCAGAGGATTTAGTATCAATGTTGATGCGCCAGTTTCATTTGCAATGGTGTTTGCGAGGTCTGGACTCACCAAAGTTTCGTAGAAAATATACTTGATGTTATTTTCTTTGACAGTTTTACTAATTTCAATCAATGTACTGGCAGTAGGCTCTTCTTCAGGAGATAAACCGGAAATATTTATAATTTCTAAAGAATATCGGTCTGCCAAATACGAAAACGCATCATGAGAAACTACAATCTTTCTTTGTGAGCAATTCTCAAGTCCCGTTTGATATTCTTGATCAAGATTATTTAATACTTCGATATACCGATTAGTGTTTTCTTCATAAAAGTCTTTGTTTTCAGAGTCAATCTCTATAACACTTTCTGAAATTGCTTTCACTAAATCAATAGCATGTACTGGATCGAGCCAGAAATGTGGATCGTTTGCAAACTCTGAGTCAATATATTCACTTAAAATAAGTGAATTAATATCATCGTTCTCTGCCACGAGTTCTTCTGCCCAATGATCAAAGTCATTACCGTTAATAATAAACAATTCAGCATTTTGAATATTGACTAAATCTTTGGGACTCGGTTCGAAATCATGTGGCTCAACTCCACCTGAAGTGATATTTATTACATTAAATTTGTCCTTTGTAATCTGGGATGCGAATTCTGCAGGTGGATAAAATGTTGTAACGATAGTTAAATCATCATTATTTTTGTCACTTTGAGCAAAAACGACGACCAAAATCATCGCTATAAACAAGAGAATTACTAAAGGAATCAGCTTTTTCATAATAAATTGTAAAATACAAGACAATTATTGCAACTCTGTCGCATTTTGTCAATCAGAGATTTTTCCTCCATTGAGGTTTCGTTACTCGAGAGTATTTAATTCTTATTATTATATTTTTTCTAATCTCTGAACGTCGGATATCAAGAATTTTTAGAAGTATTACTGCCTATAAAAAATAATTAACTAAATTCGGATTAATAGATATCAACAGAATTAACTGATACAGCAGGGATTAAAATGAATTCACATTCAGAAAAAAATTGTTCTAAAGGTTCTTTTAGGTTCATATATTCACCTTCTAATAGGGTTGTATTCCATCTGGGATTATTTCTTGTTCGACACAATACTTTGTCTCCAATCGTAATTGTATGTATTCGTTCACAATTTATCCTGCTTCTCTCTAATTGTAAATTTGCATCTAATCTAAAACGCATATTAAATTCCGGGAAGCTCACAGAAATCCATCTATTATCTCGGGTCCTTGCTTTGTCTTTAAAAATTCTACCTATAGAAACATAACAGTTTCCAATATTCTGAGCAGCTATAATTGTACTTCCATCTCTTAAGGCTGTGACAAATTGCCCTTTAAGAACTTTTAACCTCTCTTCTGAAAAGCTTAAGTGATTTCCTTCCATGCGTAAAGTTTCCTTTTCACCCATAGTAAGTAACTTCTATGAATAAACTTCTGCTTACGTAGTCAAAAATGAGTACGATATAATGTTTCATCTTTTACGAGTTTTTCTATTTGCTTTGGATGATTCCTTTTGTATCTTGCACGAGTAATATCGCGAGCGGCCTCATTTCGTGCTTTCTTGGTCTTTGCTGAGGTAAGAATATCTAAATCAGCCAAGGCAACTTCATCTCCATCAATTGATTCTGCTACTAACTTCAATAATAAATCTCTTGTCCCTTTGTTTTTCAAAGTGGAAGCGATAATTTCCCTTCCCCCTTCATTAGGAGTACTTGATTGACTTGGATCAGTTATCTGCCAATTATACAGAGTCTCAATAAACTGCACTTTGAAATCAGCCCCTGGATCAAACCCTTTTTGATAAATTAAATTTGATAATTCGTCTGAAAAGATTGTAAACCCATTTGTTTTCCGTGTTCCCTTTGAAACTGCTAAATCCATAGCCGAATACATCTCATCTTCAGTTATCATTCCATTTGCTTTTGTATTTAAGAAAGTCAATGTTTGATCAAACAATGGTTTATAATAGGTAGGTTTATTTCCATACCCATTTGTCACTCCTTCTTGATCATTTCTAAACTGCGCAATTTCATTTCTGAGAAATATACTTGCTGCCATTTCTTCAGCTCCTTTTATTGGAAAATCTTGTCCATCTACTGAAATATTTAGACTAAATCCATTTTGATTAATAACAGAAATGTTTCGATTATCGGAAACGAAGTTCTTGTCTGTATCTGTCCAACCTCTTAATTCGAAATCTAATTCTATGGCACTACAAAAAGATGTGTGAAATAATTCATGAGCAAAAACTGGTACCATTTCAAGATACCTATTTTCAGGCATATGGATAACCGTCGAACTACCGCTCACAAATGGATTCCCATTATGATCTCCTGTTACAAACCTGATAGGATTAGTTTCAGTCGGCATTACACACCCAAGCTCAGATACTCTTGATGAATTACGAGAAAGGAAAAGTGTTATGACATCCTCACTAATTCGAGTATTCTCATTCATACCATTTACTATTGGAATTCCGTTCACAGTTCTATAATTCTCTTTTTTTGGCATATCTATGCCATTACAGGCACTTAGAAAAAGTCCCAATATCACGAGAAGGTAAACAGACAAAGGTATTCCTTTTATATTTAGATCATTTTCCTGAGTCATTTAACACACTATAAATATATATCTATTATATCATGTAGACGTTGGTATTAGGTTGATTTAGAAAATAGAAAATTTAACTTAGGATACTAGTATGATGTCGACTTGAAGCTAGTTAAAAGCATTTTTATAGGCTCAATTTATAAACTTGCTTCTATTGGATAAGTCAATTTTACTTTGGAAGAAATCTATTAAATTTATAGTTTCAACACCTTAATTTCCCCATGGTAAACGGAAAATTCTTCTAAGTCTTTCCAATAGGGACTCCCACATATCTCCTGTAGTGTTCACAAATCTATCACCTATAGAAGGTTTTTCTGGAGTCGCAAGTGGATCATTTACAGGCAAGCGTTTTAGATACTCTTTTCCGTCTTGACCTTGAACGCATTCCAGGAATTCTCCTATAGTTCTTGGGGCCTCATATGCAGGTAGGTAAACAAGTGCATTACCTGGGAATGTAAAAGCAAAATCTAGACCAGCCAATCTATAGTAACCTTCCTCTGTAATTTCCGCCCAAATAGTTGCTCTTAGCGCATCATTAATTGTTCGAATGGCACTTTCCGGAGTAGTGGTGTCAATTATAAATCCTGTTCTTTTTAGCTCGGCAATATCAACTTCCGGTCCAACTACACTTAATTCAATTTTTTGCTTAATTGTGTTCTCGGCGGATGAAGAATATGGTCCGGTATCTACTCCATAAACCAGACATCTAGGATCTGATTGACTGAAATCAGGTGTGGGAGTAGCTTCAAGTTCCTCTCCTTCGGCTACTTGGTCACCAATG
>JAGQLL010000031.1:4971-10609 GCA_020429395.1 Candidatus Dojkabacteria bacterium
GAATCGCAAGCTGTTTGACCTGCAGGAATGCCGACACCGGCAAAACCAATACCAGTGGTTGTGATATTTGTATAGGGATCTTTTACCACATTTGCACCTAAACTCAGATTTCCAGGACACATAGTTAGCACAGTACCCTCACCTCCTGCACACACATTAGCAACAGCTGCTTGAATTCCAGCTTCACATTCAGAAGTAACACCCTCATTTTGTTGCGCTTGGTCAGACAACATTTCATAAATAGCGACCAACGGAGGAAGTGCAACAGCACCAGAAAATGAAGCCATAGGAATAGCCCCAGAAAATACTGCACTATAGGCGGGTTTCTTTTTGTTATTGCCGTTCTTAAAAACATCATGCTCAACAAGAATCCTATGTGCTAATTTGGGCAAAATTCTGTTATCTCCATAATTAATTGCAAGTTTCCCTTCCTTTAAACTCATTCCTAGGGCTGGAGCTACTGCACCTAAAATAGCATTTCTAAAATCATTCTTACATGTTTGTGAGTACTCTGTTTCTGAGGTTATTATTTGTTTTGCTTGTGCACCAGCGAAGATTAAAGTAGGCTCCATATTTACTACTAATGGTTATATATGGATAATATCACAACATTCTTGAAATTCAAAGTAGTAAAGGTTATACCAAAATTTCAGAAAGTGGAGAACTCAAATAACCGATCCAAAATTTGTTTATACTCTTCTGTGTCTTCTGAAACTTTTCTAGGTTGCCACCAGACACAGCCTTCGCTTTCTGGTTTGTTTTGAAGTTGCTCAAGAGATATATTCCCATCCAAATATTCTTTTGTGAGGTCATTTTTTGTCTGATGATAACCACAAGTTTGGAGTGGGATTATTTCGATATTTCCCAGTACACCATCGTAGTAGTTTAGATTAGCTACCACGGACTGTCTTGTTGGCAAAGTGTGTGTTTGATCAAATATAAAATTGCCTAAAGCATAAAATATTGGTTTTCCTTTATAAAATTCGATATTCTGAACCCAGTGTGGATGACTTGCTACTACTAGATCGGCACCATTATCGATAAATGCGTGTGCAAGTTCAACTTGGTGAGAATTTGCTCTATTTGTGTATTCAACCCCCCAACTTTCATAAATTATCAGATAATCGATGTTATTTTCCTCTTTTATCGACTTTATCATCTCCACTTTCTGCATATTGATATTTAAAATACCATTTGAAGATGTCGAAAATGTATTAACTCCATATACAGATTTATCACTAGACCAGTAGAAATATGAAACATCGTCAGCACTAATCATTCCAATAACCTTGCCATTTATATCGAACAAAGCTGGTTTCATCTGCTCATCTACACCTTTTCCAACCCCTGTATATTTCAGACCAGCATCAGTGAGTGCTTTAATAGTAGGTTCGTAAGCTTTCTGACCTCCATCACCAGCATGATTTCCACTGAATGCCAAAATATCAAAACCAACCTCAGAAAATCCTTTTGCATTTTTCTCGTCCCCAACAAACACAGTACAACCTGTGCATGGCGTAGGATCTCCCATGAGTGGATTTTCAAGTTGTGCGATGGCAAGGTCAGCGCCTTCAATATTTTGTCGGACAAAGTCGAACAAGTATGTATAGTTATCATGAACATTTAGTCCTAAACGGTCAACCGCTCTAGCCGGGATAATCTCCCCACCAACGAATATTGTGGATATAGCTTCTTTTGAGAAATTTATCTCAGAACCAGATTCACCAGGGATTTTTTCAGTAAAAGTAAGTGGGTATTTATCCAAATCTACATTTTCGTTCCAAAGATTGTATCCCTCTACAGAGAGAGTCTTGAAATTGGGAGTAATTTGATCGATTTGTAGAATAGCTATCTTACCCAACTCTAGTTCTTCTGGGATTGTTTCAATACCCACAACATCAGCTTGATATCCATCCAGGAAAATATCGACATTTTCAGAAATTGTAACTAATTGAGATGATTTTATCTCTTCTAGTGTGATGTCCGAACGTGAATCTGTGAATTTCACAACAGGAGCGTAGAAATGCGTGATAGTTTTGATTGGAATCTCTGTCGGAGAAGGCTTAACAAAGTTAAAGTCAACAGAAGAAAATTCGGAGAATACTACGAATTGTTTATTAACAATATAAAAGATGGGAATGGAGAAAATTAGCAAAAAAAGAATTAGAAAGATAATTTTTCTCTTTTTTATACCTGCTTGGCTTCTATTGAGTTTAATTTCCCGGAAAGTTTGTGACATGTTGAGTCAATTTTAGAACAAACCATGTACGTTTACAACATAACCATAGACTCAATGTACACTAGGCGGAAGTGGATCATGTTGTCCATTTAACTCTTCTTCCGATAATCCAATCACAATTATCTTTCTACTCGAGTTAACTTCTGCAATTCCCTTTATTAAGCTTTCTATTGGATCTTTGTCAGCTTCATCACAACAAACATAAATATTATGATCTAATTCTTTTGAATCTGAATGATCACCCTCCATTATTTTAAATATTAAATCAATCAAAGGATTTGATTTTTTAAATCCAACTCGAGCAAAGAATGCATCTTTCCCTTCGACCGGGAAGCGAGATGTAAAAACTCTATCTCGTGTCATATTTATAATTGCTGAATCAGCGATATGTTGATGTGGTGCATTTTGGAGAGTATCTATGTAGGTAACAATATTTAAGCGTTTATCTAGTTGTGGTGGCTCGGTTAAATTCTCGTTCTCTCCATTCATCAGTTTTAATTCGTTGTAATCATTTATTAATTTTTCATGAATTTGTTCAAAACGAGTAGCTAATTTGATTGTTTTACCATGAACAAAAGCTTGAAGAACTAAATCTTTAATCATGTTATCCTGGTCATCCAAGTTCTGTCTATGCGCAACTTTTGACACATAAATCCTAGCTTTATTTAATAAGTCAGTTTTCCCGAGTCCCTTTTCCTCAAATTCTTTCAAATAACTTTGCCAGAATACATCCTTCGGATCATCTAATGCAAGTCTAATAGAGTTCATTATGCGAGTAATACCTGTGGATTTATTACCTAGATTGTCCTCATTCGATTCATCTCCATCCAAAATCTGGTTAAAAATATATTCACCCCATCCGCAGAACAGATGTGAATTAATTTTAATATTCCCATTACTTAACATAATAATCTGTTCGATATCTTCATCCTCGAGAAATTCAGTCCCTCCACCAGGCGTATTTATATGCACAATATCCAAATTGCCCTCATTATCCCTTACGGAAATTACAGCACGTTCATCAATACAGGTAATTTCCACTTCTGGTCTTTCTGCAGGAGGTAATTGCAAGATATCTTTGATACTTCGAGTGTGGCTTAAAAAATTGGATTTAACAACCTCAGTTTTGTTTTGGATAATTTCCTTAGATCTTTCGTTATAAAGTTCCCAACCTCGATTATCAGTACTATTATTTTCATTCATAATTATTTCTTTAAACCAACAACTCTTTCACCCCACCATCAAAATCGATATGGTAAAACCTACATAAAAGCTTTGGATATTTTTCTAATAGTTTTAACTTTAATTGTTCTAACATCTCAGAATGTTTTGTTCGATCTTCATCAACACCTAATCCGCCAGGAATTGTACCATCCTGTGCATATCCACCACAATCTTGATGATCAACAAAAACGACTAGGTCTGGTTCGTGTAACTTTATTGATAACTCTAATTGTAGCCAAGCATAATCACCATGAGAATCTTGCATAGGCTTGATGAAATCTCTGCTACTTCCTGCGACACTTATTAAGTCATAACTGTCAGCCCATGGTTGAGAATTTAGAAAATTATCGGTCGCCTCTCTAAATCGAAAATCAATGCAACCAACTACACATGCTTTTGCTTTATGCATTTAATAAATTTAATAAATAATATTTGAGATTTAGTCGTCTGAATCAGATCCTGAGTCTGTATCTGAATCATAGTCGTTATCATCATCAACATCAACTTCTTCATTCACACCCATAACATCTGTTCTTTCTTCTGCATTTGTGTAAGTTCCAACTTTTCCGCCTGCTTTAAGTACTCCTAGTTTAACTAGTAAATCTTTTAATCCCATTTAGGAAAATATAATAAGTAATCCGGTGTATTTTAGCACCAACCATTTCAACATACTACACAAAAGTAGAGTTTTCTGAGTGTTTTGTTTCCGAACTAATCCTTAGATTGCTCCGTTCGATGTGACAGATGTTGTATCCGTTGGTATTGACGATACTGGTTCTTCTGCACCTCTTTCGGGTGAAGGTGAGACTGTATTTGGCGTCATCATAGGTTCAGTTGTCTGAGGTAAGGATGTATCCAAATTTCCCATGACACTACCTGTAGCAACGGAATTTTCGGCACTTACAGTTTGATCAGAGGACATACTTGTTGAATCCATCATAGATGTAGTTGTATCTGTTGCTGAACTACCCATAACAGGACTCGTTACAGGTTCATTCATTGTTGTCCCTATTTCGGTTGATACTTCATTCATGGTATTTTCGGACATTGGTGAAGAACCTTGTACCATAGAATCTGTAGCTTGTTCTGTTGTAGTGGACGTTGAATCTGTGGTATTAACAGTGTTTGGCATAGCATTAAAAGAAGGATCTGGAGTAACTGGAGGGTATTGATTTGAGCCCATTGGCGATGAGCTATCTGCAGTTACCGAAGACATATCGTTCATAGGTGCCTGTGGTGTTGTATAACTTGGTGTTTGACCTGTTGTTGCTGACATGTCTGTAGGTCCTGGATTGTTAGCAGATGCCATATTGTCTGTTGGAGTAGGAACTGGTGAGTCGCTGAACTGTTGATTCGTGGTCGTAGTAGTATCCACTGGTGGAGTGCCCATATTATTTGTAACTGGCGGAACCGAGTTATCAACAGGTGCTTGTGGAGTAACTGGCGCGGGTTCTACTGGTGGAGTTGAAACAGGGCTTGGAACAGGCTCCATAGGTGCTTGAACTGGTGGAGTCTCTACTGGGGGCTGTGCTGGTTCAACTGGAGCACTTGGTTGCTGATCGCTGAAGTTGACAGGATAAGTAGAAACTGGGTTAACAGGTGCACCAGTTGCTTGCTGATTCTCAGGTTGCACCGGTTCTTTTTTCTTAAGGAAATCAAATAATCCCATAACGTATTTTTAACAAATAAAATATTACAAAATTGTAATTTCTATTATTATAGACTGAATAATTTTTTAAATAAAGTTGAACGGTCCACATTTACCACATGGGTAATCAGTTCGTCTTGGAATTTATATATCAAAATGAAACCCCAAATCAGTTTGAAGTACTTCCTATAAATTGCATATGCCTTTTTCTTCTTGAAGAATAGTAATGTTGCATAGATTAAAAACAGTGGCTCCAAAAAGTTCGGGAAGAAGAAAAACATTAATTCATCCCTTGTTAAAAAAAATAAAATTTGACCTATCGTTCTTAAAGCGAAAGTTAATTTTATCTCTTTATGAATTTCCCATTTCCATCCGACTATGAGCATGAAAATATATGTCACGTAATCGGCTAGTTTATCAATTGTCTGGTAGTTATAGTCTTCGAGGCCTAAAGGGATCAAAATATCTCCATCAATAGTATCGAGTAAAAAATTCGCCCATCCTGATAGAAACGGGAACCAAATTAA
>JAGQLL010000031.1:10693-13305 GCA_020429395.1 Candidatus Dojkabacteria bacterium
ATAATAACTAATATCAAAACGCTGATTTATTGTATAATTTCCTATGAATTACGTAAAACTTCTCAAATCAATCAATACACTTGTCGTTAAAGAAGGGGAATTGTTACAAAAAGCTTTATCCTCAGAGGATGCTCTATCCTACCACCTCAAAACAAACACCGACAAAGACTGGACGGATGTAGATTTGAATACAGAACTTGACGAAAAGATAGAAATAGATATTTACAACAATCTTTCAAAAGAATTTCCAGAACTAGGCTTCCATCTTGAGGAACATCAAGATTTAAACTCAAATGAAAAAAAATTCACATGCTTCATAGATCCAATCGATGGATCTAAGTATTTCGCGAAAAAAGTTCCGTTTTTTGCAATTTCAGTTGGAGTTATGAAAGGTGATGAACCTATACTCGGAGTGATATACAATCCTATCTCAAACCAACTATATTCAGGAGCGGAAGGAATCCCAACAACTCTAAACGGCATAGAAGTGAATGTTAGTGGAGAAACCAATCCTCAATCCGCAATGATTTCAGTAGATTTAGCTTCTCACAAAGAAAACTGGAAAAGTGAAAAAGACTGGATGAATCAAAAATTAACTGAATTAATAAATAGTTTCGGGAAAGTACGACTACTTGGAAATGGTGCACTATCTTGTGCATGGACCGCTAGTGGTGGGCTTGATGCTTTTGTGAGTCTTTGGGGACATGGTTCAAAACCATTTGATATTATGGCTGGAAAAGCATTGATAAAGTACGCGGGTGGAAAAACTGTTGATTTGAAAATCCCTGGGATTAAGCAGCCGAGGTTTATTGGGGGGAATGCAGTTCTTGTGGATGAGATTAGTAAAATACTTATAACCTGAACCATTTTGCAAGAATTAGTCGAAACCAAACTATATGACCAATATGGTATCAAAGTTCCTCAAGAAATGTTTGGAAACAAAGACCTTCTCTCTAGATTGGATAACGAAGTTAAACATAGAGTTCCTAATTTATTATTTAAAAACCAATTCAGTAAAACAAATGGAAGAGTAGAAAGGGGCGGATTCCCCTGGGAGGTCAGAGTCAGTGCAACAGACAAAGGTTATGAATTAATTCCACCTCCAGAACACTATGTAGTAAATTTCATCAACAAAGCAGGTGTTATGGTCCCGGAATACGCCTTATTGAATGGTGGAAGGGTAGCAGCAGAATTTCAATGGGACGAGTTTCGAAGTTCTCCGTGGCTAAGGTTGTTTGATATCTCGTGCGCTGGAACCCTGCCCAACAAAACCAGGTTCAGGAGGGATGAGAATAATCCTGAATACTTTCACCCTACTCAGTTTGGAGTCAATCTAGGATTATCTCAAGAATACGAACCACCAGAAAAAAGATCCTCTTTGCCTTTCCCAAGATTGGTTTATAAATTTCAAACTAGTGCTTTACAAATTCAGTGGGGTTCTCTGCCAGGTGACAACCAAAGTGGTACTTTTACAGTCGGTACTGGAGGTGAACAAATCTTGATTAAAGAACGACCTACATTTCAAACTATCTCATCCATACATTTAAATATTGACGAAACCGGCTTCGAATATTTAGTAAATGCAATACCTCTAGACATGACTATGGGAATCCACCTTAGTATCCCGCTTGCCCAAGAAGATCCTGATTACCCACTAAATATAGATTTACCCTCGGTTGACAATTGGATTAATAGAATTGGATCAATTGTAATACCACAATTTTCAAAAGAATAAATACTCAGAGTCTGAAAAGAGTATAATGTATTAATTTCAAGATTCAGAAATTTGTTTAATTCACCCTTAATTCTGGATGTTGAATATTTAATTTTTAATATACATTTATGAACAAATCCCAAAATGGATATCTCGACAACATTGAGAAAGAGACAGAGGAGAATTCTAGTTATAGAAAAGTACTTTTCACTGGTAAATATTCGCAATTAGTCTTGATGTCTCTCAAACCAGGAGAAGAAATCGGAAAAGAAGTCCACGAAGGTCATGATCAATTTTTCAGAATCGAGACTGGAGAAGCAGAAATTTTGATCGGAGAAGAAACTCTAAAAGCAATGGTAGATGATGCATTTATAGTTCCATCAGGAATGGAGCACAATGTCACAAATGTTTCAGAGACTGAAGATTTAAGATTGTATACTATTTACTCACCAGCAGAGCATGCTGATGGATTAGAACAGGTGGAGAAACCCGAAGAAGATTAAGAAATTAAGAGATTTAGGAATTAAGTAATTAAGGGGTAACTTTATAAGTTTGATTTATTCAGTTTAAATCTTTCATATCTCAAGCGTTTTTCAAGTTGGATTAGTTCTGATGGTGGAAGATCAGAGGTACCGATCATTTTTTCAGCATTAGCAATAGCTTGTTCGATTTCTTCTTTAACAAGTTCGTCAGAGAGGTCGACTTCATCAAGCAATAATGTCACATCATTATTTGCGATCCTGGCATATCCGCGACTGATGAGAAAATCGAGTTTTTGACCATTACTAAGTTCAATTATTACATCGCCTAGCTCCAATTCAGTGATTAAGGGCATATGTTCAGGTAAAACCTCAATCTCACCTTTGATTGAAGGCAACACTATGCTTTTCACACTTTC
>JAGQLL010000032.1 GCA_020429395.1 Candidatus Dojkabacteria bacterium
GATTGTCTTCTGCTCCAAAATAAACATCAAGTCCCTTCATGATTGTATTAATATTCATAGAAAACTTTAAATACCTAAGCTGAATTATATATGCTTTAGTCCGTATACACAATAATAGTAGAAATTATATCGCAACACATATGAATTGTTTATTATATTAGTAAATGTCGTTTTCATTTTTTTTACTCACGTATGCAAAACCCCTCAATTTACGCTATAGTTTACTACGTAAATTTAACAAGTACCCAGAAAAAACATGCCCATAAAACTACTTCACACCTCAGATGTCCACCTGGAAGCGGGATTGGCATTTCTAGGTGAAAAGGCTATTGCTCACAGAAAGTTGCAATTACAAACTTTTGATAAAATTGTTGAGAAAATTATCTCAGAAAAATTCGATATATTTTTAATTGCTGGAGACCTTTTTGATACACCTTTTCCGAGTGAAAATGTAAAAATTACTGTTTTTGATCAACTCAAGAAATTAGCAGACAATAAAATATATGTTGCAATTATTGCGGGAAATCACGATAGACTTGAGCCTGGTTCTGTTTATCATGACAATAATTATCTAAAGTTAAATCCCGAGTACATTCAAATTTTTAACCAAACAGATAAAACTGCATGGGAGATTTCAGCGTTGGATCTGACAGTACACGGAGTCTCATTAACCAAACAAAAAGACAATTCATCTCCTTTAGATAAAATCACCAAATCGAACAAAACAAAATTTAACGTGGCACTTCTACATGGATCTGTTGAGATAGGCAATGAAAATGCAAACAATCCACTTAGTGTTTCCAAACTAAAATCAGCAGGCTTTGATTATGTAGCACTTGGTGACTGGCATAGTTCGAAGAAAATCTCCGATAAGCCAGCAGTCTGGTATTCTGGTTCTCCTGAGTTGATAAATATTGACCAGGTTGGCTCTGGAAATGTTTTGGAGGTAGTAATTGATAATACTGTTAGTGTTAAAGAAACTAGGGTAGGTAGTATTGAAGTTTTAAAGGTGGATTTAGATATTACGGGTCTTAAAACTCTTAACGAAATAAATCAAAAATTCCGAGAGTTATCACTGAAAGATTTGGATAAGAAATTTGTAGAATTAAATTTAATTGGTCTTCGCAATCTGAAAATATCATTTAGTACAGATCAAATTATTGAGATGTTTAAAGATAAATTTTATTACCTTAAGCTTAAAGACAAGTCAAAATTAAAATTGACACAAGACGAACTCGATGATTATCCAGAAGAATTTTTAATTGGGAAGTATATTCGTTTACTTGAGTCTAAAAAAAGCGAAGATTATTCACAGAATAAAATTATAGATGAAGCCATACAACTCGGTGTTCGTCATTTGCAGAACAAATAATGAAAATAAAAAATATTAAGTTAGAAAAATATAAAAAATTTAAAAATCTTTCATTAGATTTGGATCCCGGAGTGAATGTTGTAGTTGGAGATAATGAAGCAGGTAAATCAACACTGGCACAGGCGATAATGGATCTGCTTTATGTTGACCCTTCCACCAAAGCAGTAAGTTTCGTGAATACTAGAAAATCTTGGGGAACTAGTCACATGCCACAACTTGAAATGACTTTTCATGCTTTACAATCAGTTTTCTTACTCAGTAAAGATTTTCAAAAGAAAACGATATTACTAAAAAACCTAGATACCAAGAAACAAGTTGATACCTACAAAGAAAGTCTTGATAACCTCAAAAAAATAATTGGGGTGACGTCAGAACAACTCTACAGAAAAACAGCATTTATTAATCAAGGCGATGTCGCATTGGTGGACTCAAGTGATGACTTGTTGCGTGAAATCACCGATATGTCGACAGGTGGAGGAGGGCAGAATGGAGTACAAAAAATTATAAAAAGTCTACAAAATGAGCTTGGTTCGCTAACTAGAGGATTGGAGAGACCAGCAAATAATCCCGGTCCGATAAAACTTCAACAGGACAGAATTCAAAAAATAACTGATTATCTCAAAGACAAAAAATCTCTTTGGGAAAAAAGACAGTTAGCTTCAACCACTCAGGATGAATCTGGTAGTGAACTTGAGAAAGTGAGTTCTAAAATTGAGGAGATTGAGGAATTGTTAAGTAATTACAAAATTGCTAAGGAAGCTAAGTCAAACCTAGTAAAAATTGTAGCGGAAATTAAATCGATTGAAGAAAAATTACAAAAGGTAGAAAAATTGGGTCTGGAAATAGAACAACTTAAATCTGAAAGTAAAAAGTATTCGAATTTTGAAAACTCTCAAATCGAAAACGATCTAAAATTAATAATTGGATTAGAGCAGTCTATCAAACTTGCAGAAAAGGAGTTAAAAAATGTAGGAGCAGAAAGTGGTATCAACCAACAAGATCTTGAACCAATTAAAACATCAAAAGAAAGTAAATTCCCAGTCCAATTAGCTACTCATTTAATTATTTCATTGGCATTTGTGGTTTTAACTATTTTTTCATTTTTATCTCAAGAGAGTGCATTAGTTCCTTTAGTTATTCTCGCATTAGGATTCTTTATTAATTTGGCGGTATTTCTATGGTTGAAGCTCAACTCCAAAACCGTTGATGTATCATCAAATAAATCATACGAGGATTCGATGACCAAATTGGAGAACCAACTAAAAGATAGAATAACTAACGATGAAGGAAAACTCAAAGTAGTGCTAGATAAGTATGGGGTAAAAGACACAAATGAGTTCTATTCATTGAAGGCGGATTACATTTCCATAAAGACTAAATATTCAGATTTATTCTCTCAACGTGAAGTGATTTTAGGTGGTGAAGATATTGAAAAAGTTAAAAAGCATCAACTAGAACTTTTGTATTCGAAGAAAGATATTGAAACGAATGTCTTAACAGAGAAAGTTCAGAACACACAATTAAGTGCGGAAAAATATCTTGAGAAAAGTCGTGAGTTAGACAAATTGGAAATCCAACAAAGAAATTTAAAAGATAAGCTTGTTGCTTCAAAAACTCGAGTTTCAGATAGTACTGTCGAGTATTCGGAGATAGTTTCGCTTGAAGAAGAATTAGAAAACTCAAAGAAATATTTATCAGACCTAATACAAAAGCAAAAAGTACTTCAGCTCACAATTGCTACAATGCAAGAAGCAGTAATTGGAGTGTCTAAGTCAGCAAATAAAATTCTGGAGAAAACAATAAGTGATAAGCTTGGGAAAATAACCTCCAACCATTACACAAAAATCCAAGTTAAGCCAGATTTGACAATTCAAGTTTATTCAAACGAAAAAAATGATTGGGTGGACCCAATCAATGAGCTATCACGAGGCACAATCGATCAAATTTATTTCCTGGTAAGACTTGGATTTCTGAAACTTATCA
>JAGQLL010000033.1 GCA_020429395.1 Candidatus Dojkabacteria bacterium
ATCATCTTTTGTAGGAAGACGGTCCGCAACATTATGGTCACCCCAAAGCTTTATATCGTATTTATCTGTGAGAGATACCAAACTTGTCGCCAGTTCTCGATTCACTTTCGCCAATGAATACTCCGTAGCAAATGGTCCAATGATGCGAATTTCAGGTTTATTTTGACTCATCTTTATGTTTTCCTTCTAATTTATCAAGTCTTTCCTTTAAATCACGATTCTCATTGTATAAATGCATTAACAAAGTGTATGCATTGTCATTGAATTTCTGTTGCCTCATAACACTTTTCTCGACTACATTTCTAGTTACATTACCAATTTTACCAAGTGTGAGATTTTTCAATTTGCCAACTAATCCTGATTTCTCAAATAGAAATGGTTCATAGATAAACCTACCCGCATCTCGGAATTTATCCAATGCAGGGAGAAGATATGTTTCTACTTCATTCTCAAGTTCAACTTTGTCTTGAGTTGATAAACCTTCTTTTTTTAGGACTTGTCTCACTCTTTCGAGCAATTGCTCCCCTCTAACGACTGACTCTAGTTTCGATTTAGACATGATTTACTATTACTAATGGTAGAATTCTACTATAATAAACTGCTAAATTAAACTTCCATGGAGAAACAACCTCTTGTAGCGATAATAATCGTAACCTGGAACAATCAGGATGAAATACGCGATTGTCTAGACTCAATAAAGCGATCCAGCTACGAAAACCACAAAGTTATCATAATTGACAATGCTTCGAAAGACTCCACTACGGAAATAATTAATAAGGATTTCTCCGAGTTTGACCTAATTCAAAACGAAAAGAACTCACATTTCACTGGTGGAAACAATATCGGATTTAAGTATGCAATCGAGAAGTATAATCCTGATTTTTTAATGATTCTAAATCCAGATACAGTAATTGAAAAAGACGTAATCAATAAGTTAGTTAATATTGCAATAACGGATGAGAAAATAGGAGCTATTGGACCCAAGATCAAATTCAAGGGCGGTCAAAATGACGGGAAAATTAATTCCGCTGGCCTTTTTTACGATAATTTCCACTCCGCTTATGATGTGGGATTTGGAGAGATAGACAAAGGGCAATTTGGTCACACAAAAGAAGTCTTTGCAGTTACTGGAACTTGTATCTTGTTCAGAACAGAGGTCATTGAACAAACAGGGGGTTTTTGGGAAATATTGAAAATGTACACTGACGAAGTTGAATTATTCATTAGAGTAAAAGAATTAGGCTGGAAAGTGATTTATACCGGGGAAGTTACCGTCTGGCATAAATATATGAAGTCCACAAATCAAGAACATACGACAAATTATGATAAACTGAAGATGAGAAACTGGTTATTAATCGCTTTAAGACACTACAGTATGCGTGATAAACTCAGAATGATTCGAGATTATCTTAAATTTATTTTTTAATCGTTAATTATGAAGCCATCACAAGTTACTGAAGAATGGTTGAAGAAACAGAAATTCACCATAGAGAAAGGAATTACTATTGAAGGAGTGTTTATGAAAGAATTGAAAGCCCATGTTGATGATCGAGGTGACGTTATAGAACTTTGGAGTACTGCATGGCCAGAATACAAAGATGGGACCGTCATCAATACAACCCACAGCTATCAAAGTGCAACTGACCCTGGAGTTGTGAAGTGTTGGCATTTGCACGAAATACACACGGACCAATTCACAGTAACAAGAGGTAAACTCCAAGTTTCATTAGTGGATATTAGAGAAGGCTCCCCTACTTTTGGGAAAGCTAATTACGTAATAATGGGACATGGAATTCCTAGATTTATGAAAATCCCTGCAGGAATTATGCATGGGTGGAAAGCACTTGGAGATAAAGAAAGCATTGTTGTGAATTACCAATCACACCCATATGACGCAACCGATGAATACAAATACACTTGGGACTGCGTATTACCTGAGATTTGGGGACCACACAATGGCTAATCAAGAAGTTAAAGTTTTTAAGTTCAACAATATTGGAGACAGTAAAGGTCCTGTTATAAACCTTGATTTCGCGGAGAAAAATGTAGTTGAGATGCCCGTTTTCTACAGAGAAGCCGGTTCAAACCCAGAAGGACATTTTCATAAAGGTACGGATGCTTCATTCAATCCACAATTCGTATATGTATTGAAGGGGAAAATGGAGTTCACTTGCATTTATCCAGATGGACAAACTGAAGTATTTATCGTTGAGGAATTGGAGGGAATCGTACTTCCGAAGTTGGTTTACCATCGTTACAAAACCCTCGATTACACAATTTTTTGTGAACCTAGACTTGAGAAATACGATAAAAATAGTAACGACAAGATAATCTGCTCTGCCGAGGATTATCCAAAACTAATTTCTGAAATATTAAAAAATGAAGAGTAAAAAAGTACTTGTTATCGGAAGTCATGGATTACTTGGTTCCACGCTTGTGAAGCTTTTGAAGGACAAGAATTACGAAGTCTACACTTCTGATATCAGTGACAAGGATGGAATAGATATTACAAAACCAGAGTCAGTTGAAAAACAACTCGAAAAAACAAAACCCGATTTCGTTGTAAATTGTGCTGCATATACAAATGTTGAAGCCTGCGAAGACCTTGAACAATACAAGATTGCATATGCGGTAAATGCAGATGGTCCCAAAAATCTTGCTCATGAATGTCGAAATCGCAACATTAATTTCATACATATCTCTACGGATTATGTTTTTGGAGACAATGATGAAGACGGTTATGAAGAGTCTCATAGATCATTCAATCCTTTAAACAAATATGGAGAAACAAAACTCGCCGGCGAGAAAAATATTGAAATGGCAAGGGGGTGTATCGAGGGATCTGATTACTATAGTCAAAGTCCATTATTTTATGTGGTCAGAACTTCTGCTCTATTTGGGGAAGGAGCCACAAATTTCATCGCTAAGATTATGCAATATGCAAAAGAGAAAGAATTTTTGGAAGTAGTGACCGATGAAATTGTAAGCCCAACTTATGTGAAAGATTTATCAGAAGGTATTATATATTTAATCGAATATGAGCCAAAAGGTGGCGTTTACCACTACTCTGGTGAAGGTTCTTGTACTAGAAATGAGTTTGCAAAGGAGATTTTGAAATTGGCAGGAATCGATACTCCAGTAAAACCAACTACTCTGGATAAGTTTAATAGGAAGGCTAAGATTCCTAATGTGTCGATACTGAAGAATACGAAGTTCCCGGAGATTAGGGGTTGGAAGGAGATGTTGGCGGAGTTTATGACGCGATAATGAAGAAGTAGGAATCTCTGAGGCATGTCATTCCTGCACTTTATTGTCACTCCTGCGTAGGCAGGAGTCCACCTCAGATTAATACCAAATCATCCCAATTCGGATTCATTTCTTCAATCATCCTAATCTTCCAATTCCGTTTCCACTTTTTTACATTCTTCTCTCTTCTGATGGCATCCCAAACATAGCTATATACTTCGTAATAAACCAAGCGATGAAGAGAATATCTTGATGTAAAGCTATTCTCAATTAGGTCGTTTTTGTGTTCGTAGACTCGTCTAATTAAATTATTTGTTATCCCGATATAAAGTGTACCTTTGGGTTTGTTTGTCATTATGTACACGTAATAGTTTTTCATGGTGTTATTGTATTATGGTTTTCTGGATAATTAATGGTTTTTACTAGGAATGGATTCCTGCCTTCGCAGGAATGACAATTGGTGGCGTTTTATAACATTGAATTCTTGCCTCTGTCTTCGCAGGAGTGACAATTGGTGGAGTATTGCTAGAACAGACTCCTGCCTTCGCAGGAGTGACACCTGGTGGTGTATTAATAGAGTGGATTCCTGCCTTCGCAGGAATGACAATTGGAGACATGTGAATAATAAATAATGTATAATAATCCCAAATCTATTTCATCAACACACAAATAATGAACATCTTAATCACTGGCGGGGCGGGATTTATCGGCTCGAACTTCACGAAATACTGGGCGGATAAATACCCAGACGATAATATCGTTGTTTACGATAAGCTCACTTACGCAGGCAATAAAGAAAATTTGAAAGAACTTTTCGATAATCCTAAGTTCAGCTTTGTTCAAGGTGACATCGTTGATGGGGAGTTGTTCGAGAAGGCTGTTGTTGACCATGAAATAAACACGATTGTACATTTCGCTGCAGAAACACATGTTGATCGAAGTATCGAAGGACCGGAAGCATTTGTGCAGACAAATATTATGGGGACTTTCAGAATTCTTGAGGTTTTGAGAAAATACCCAGAAATTAGATTCCACCACATCTCAACTGATGAGGTTTTTGGAGAGTTACCACTTGATGACCCGAACGCAAAATTTAGCGAAACCACACCTTACGATCCACGAAGTCCCTACTCTGCTTCGAAAGCAGCTTCAGATCATCTTGTGAGAGCGTATGTGAACACTTATAAAATCAAAGCGACTATCTCAAACTGCTCGAATAACTATGGACCTTATTGTTTCCCAGAAAAATTAATACCACTTACAATCACTCGAGCAATTAACGATCAGGAAATTCCTGTCTATGGTGATGGGATGCAAGTCCGAGACTGGATTCATGTCGATGACCATTGTATAGGAGTCGACCTTATTCTCGAAAAAGGCAAACTTGGAGAGACATATATTTTAGGTGGTCATGGAGAAAAGCCTAATATCTTTATCATAAAAGAAATTTTAAAGTTACTTGAAAAACCGGAATCTCTGATAATTCTTGTAGGGGACAGAAAAGGTCATGATAAACGTTACGCTATGGACTTTACAAAGGCTAAGAATGAATTAGGATTCGAGCCTCAAAAGCCACTGGAAAGAAGACTTGAGGAAACAGTTCAGTGGTATGTAAACAACCAAAATTGGTGGGCACCACTGAAAGCGGAGGCAGATAGAATCGCGGAAGGTTATTTAAAAAATAGAATCTAGACACATCGACCTCGCTTCTATCTTTTTCGTCAAGAAAGCGAGAATCGATGTTTTGACGATTTAACTAGCATTTCCCTATGCAAATTGCTCCATAATCAGAAGTCATTTTGAGCACTCCGCCTGATTCATCTACTCTCAATAGAGTGACATTTCCTACTTCTTGGATTGATAATCCGTTTTTTGCTCCTGGACCATCACCTCCCACACGGATTCTAGCTTGGTCACCAATCCATCCTAGTCCAACACCTGCTAGATTGTTATTATTTGAGCTAATCGGAGCACCTCCTCGAGTGGCTATATCGCCATTCACATCAAGTTTTGCAACTGGGTTATAGTTATCAATTCCAACTCTAGTACCAGTGAAACTAAGTGCATCATCACCGACGAGTATCAATCTTGCATCATAATCCGAGCTTGAGTCGTTACTAAAATCTAGATATGGAGTGCCTCTGTCACCTAGTTCGATAGATCCTCCCTGATCTGGTCGAAGAACTCCTCCTCCTCCCCAACTAATATTTCCACTAGGACCATTTATCATCATCCTTAGAACTTCTGCACCCCTAGGTCCTGAATAGAATTCAGTATCTGGATAATCAGAAGAACCTCTTAGAAGTATCCTTGGAGTTTGGATGTTCTTTGAATCTGCGGTAGCGAGCTCCATTGTATGGGGACCACCTTTTAAACCCTGAGTAATACTCACATCCATTCCCCCACGACCTGCATTAAATAGTGAAAATTGATCCTGTATTTGCCAATTTTTTGTGACAATGGCATACACCGTTTCATATTTAAAAGCCATTATCAGGAGGAGCCCAGAAAACAAAGCCAAAGGAATTAGAAACAACATTCTTTTTCGTCTCATGATAGTTCTACTTTAATAAATAAAATCGCTCTGCAGAGATTTCAACTTGTTTGATTCTAATATTTTGTCGAGAGAAAATACTTTGTGTGGGAGTACAAGATATTCTGGAGAAATGATGACCCCGGTGTCTCTCCTGACTTAACCCAAATTGTCACTCCTGCATATTAGTGTTAATCCTTCCCATTATTGTCACTCCTGCGAAGGCAGGAGTCCACTTCAAATTAATGTGATTTCTTCCCAATTCGGATTCACTTCCTCAATCATCCTAATCTTCCAATTCCGTTTCCACTTTTTTATATTCTTCTCCCTTCTGATAGCATCCCAAACATAGCTATATACTTCGTAATAAACCAAACGATGAAGAGAATATCTTGATGTAAAGCTATTCTCAATTAGGTCGTTTTTGTGTTCGTAGACTCGTCTAATTAAATTATTTGTTATCCCGATATAAAGTGTACCTTTGGGTTTGTTTGTCATTATGTACACGTAATAGTATTTCATGGTGTTATTGTATTATGGTTTTCTGGATAATTAATGGTTTTTACTAGGAATGGACTCCTGCTTTCGCAGGAGTGACAGTTGGTGGCGTGTTAATCGGGTGAACCCCTGCCCCTGTCTTGACGGGAGGACACTCCTACTCAGGAATGACACTATGCTGGATTTTACCCCCACCCATTGCTATAATTTGGGGCTTATTCCAATACCAATGAAACAGAAAAAGTTAATTTCCTATGTATTGCCCGTATACAACGAACAAGAAGGTCTCGAAGAGTTTTATACTAAACTTGAAAAGACCTTACAAACTGTCTCCGAAAACTACAATTTTGAGTTTGTTTTCATAAATGATGGAAGCGGAGACAATTCTTTTAATATTTTACAAGGTCTGTTTGAGAAAGATTCAAGGGTTAAAGTAATTAACTTCTCGAAGAACTTTGGTCATCAAATGGCCATCACTGCAGGTCTTGATATGGCTGAAGGTGAGGCAGTTATAATTATGGATACTGATTTACAGGACCCTCCTGAAGCAAGTCTGAAACTGGTAGAAAAATGGCAAGAAGGCTTTGATGTTGTGTATGCACAACGCGAACAAAGAAGTGACGGTGCCCTCAAGAAGCTTACTGCATATATATTTTACAGAACACTAGATATCTTAAGTGAAGTCAAAATCCCTAAAGATACTGGTGACTTCAGACTATTAGATCGGAAAGTAGTTCTCGAGATGAGGAAATTTAGAGAGACAAACAGATTTATGAGAGGCTTGACTTCATATGTAGGATTTAAACAAACCGCAGTGCTATTCAATCGAGACAAGAGATTTGCCGGAGAAACGCATTACACTTTCACGAAAATGTTCAAGCTTGCTTTTGATGGAATCACAAGCTTTTCGACTGTTCCACTAAAATTAATCACTCAGTTTGGTTTCTATGTTTCTATTATAAGTTTCATCGGCATTATTTACGCACTCGTAGTTAGGATTTTCTATCCAGAAATGACCGTACAAGGTACCACATTCGCTGTGATTTCAGTATTGTTTATGGGTGGAGTTCAGATGGTAATGTTGGGAATTCTAGGCGAATATGTTGGCAGAATCTACCAAGAAGTTCAACAAAGACCTTTATACATAGTTTCTTCTGTTTTAAGTAAAAAATAACTATTAAATATTAAGATTTCCATATGAAAGGAATCATATTAGCCGGTGGAAAAGGCACCAGACTTAGCCCTCTCACCCTAGCAACAAGTAAACAATTAATGCCTGTTTACGATAAACCAATGATCTACTATCCACTCTCGACTCTGATGCAAGCAAAGATTCAAGAGATTTTGATAATTTCTACCCCGGATGATTTACCTAGATTTGAAAATTTACTCGGTGATGGTAGTGATTTGGGAATGAAATTTAGCTACAAAGAACAACTCGAAGCAAATGGTCTTGCACAGGCTTTTGTGTTAGGTGAGGAATTCATAGGAGATGACAAAGTAGCATTAATTTTAGGGGATAACATATTCTATGGTTCTACAATGGACGCTTCGTTAATCGAACACACAGACCCTGATGGTGGTGTGGTTTTCGCCTATCATGTTAATGACGACGATGCTAGACGACTTGGTGTCGTAGAATTCGATGAGGCTTTCAATGCTCTTTCAATTGAAGAAAAACCATCAGAACCAAAGTCCAACTATGCAGTTCCTGGCTTATATTTCTATGACAACGAAGTTGTAGAAATTGCTAAATCACTTAAACCAAGCGCTAGGGGTGAATACGAAATCACAGATGTAAACAATGCATATCTACAAAGAGGTAAATTAAAAGTTGGGGTACTTGATCGAGGAACAGCGTGGCTAGATACTGGAACCTTCTCTTCTCTCATGCAAGCTGGTCAATTCGTACAAGTTATAGAAGAGAGACAAGGATTGAAAGTTGGTTGTATCGAAGAAATCGCTTACAGGAATAAATTTATAGATGCAAAACAACTTGAAAAACTCGCTGAGAAGTATATGAAAAGTGGATATGGTCAGTACTTACTTGGAGTTATGGATGATAGGGTGAAGAATGGGGATTAAGGATGTCCGTTACAATATCTTTCAATACAGATTAAAACAAATCATCAAAAGACGGCTCAAAGGAATGGAAGAGCCGTTTCTTTGTATTATTACACCCGTATTTGACCCATGTCTTAAAAGTCTCGAAGGACTTATTACAGATCTTCAACATCAAACTTACCAGAATTTCATCCATGTAAGTATTGCTAATGGGAAAGAACCAAAAATTCATGCCTTAATTGAACACGTGCGTATTAATGATAAAAGATTTGTTTATGATGAAATCCCATTTGATAAAAGCTACAAAGATTCCGGTCTCGTGGAAGATTTGCTAACCATCAATGGAAAACGCAGGAATTTCGTGATGAACAAGTACGATGCCATGATGTATCTAAACATTGGTGCCGACTTCAAACTGACCGATAATCAGATTTTTGAGAAGTTATGTAAGACACATATGGAGACCAGAAAAGATATTATCATTCTGGAATCAGAAGTTGAGGAGAAAAAATATCCCCTTTATCCAATTAACAAACATCGACATATCGATCTCACAAATTTCTGCTACTCGAAGAAAATAGCTAGGAGTATTCCCTACCCCGATGATATTGATTCGAAATTTGATGTGGCAAACGACTATAGATATTTTGATAGAATAGTAAATTTTAATGTAATAGAAGGGATTTATGGAAAAAAAGACGGAAGAAACTATTATAAAACGATTGAAGAAATCTATAATGAACAACATAAAACAAAATAGTTGGACAATATTCGGACTCAGTAATTTTTCTTATGATATCTTGGATGCTATAGAGTCCAACGGAGATATGGTTAAATATTTTGTCAGAAATCAAGATGTGGATGAAAAAATTGTTAAGCGGGTGCCACAGAATATTGAAATTATAGAATTAGCAGACTTCGAACCAAACACAGACAAGTATTTCATCGGATTTATGGATCACAGAAAGGATTCGTTACTCAAAGAGTTGTCAAAATTCAAACTTTACATCGACAATGTGATTCATAAAAACGCCTATATTTCTCAGTATGTAACGATAGGAATGGGGAATTTCGTCGGAGCAAATGCAACAATTGCATCGAAAGTTACAATGGGAGACTTTAATTTCATAAATCGAAACTGTTCGATTGGTCATCACAGCTTGATTGGGAATAGAAATAAAACTGGACCGGGAGCAACAATTTGCAGTTTATGCGAAATCGGTGATAAAAACGCTTTTGGAGCAAATTGCACAATAATTCCTGAACTTAGAATCACTTCAGAAGTGGAAATTGGTGCAGGTGCAGTAGTCACAAAGAGGATTACTGGATCTGGCTTATATGTGGGGATACCAGCGAGATTAGTTCAAAGGAAGTCCTAGATTTTTCCTCGTCTCTCCAATAGAGGATATTTCCAAATCCATCAATTCAATTATCTTATTTATTCTTTCTAACTGACTTTGATTGGATGCCAGTTCATCTTTTTCTTGATTGAGATAAATATTATCTTCTAATCCAAGCCTTACCCCTCCACCCAAAGTCAAACCCATAACATTTGCTCTTAATTGAAATCTCCCCAGTCCAGCAAAAGCCCAATTTGCATTTTTTGGTAGAAGATTTAACAACGCTGAAACATTAGTGATTTCAAGTGGTGCTGTACCTAAATTCCCTAGAAAAATATTAAAATACGGATTTTCGTCTTTTATAATACCTCGTTCTAGCATAAAGTTTGCTTTGTGTATCATCCCTGGTTCAAATATTTCAAATTCTGGTTTGATGCCATTCTTTTGCATAGTAGTTGCCAATTTCTCAATCATCTCGGGAGAATTCATCGATGCAGTATTGATAAAATTCATAGAACCCATCGTTAAGGTTGCCATATCTGGCTTCACATCTCCGTCAAGTTCCAATACCTCTGCTCTTTTTTCAAATTCTGACCAATTTCTACCACTTGTACTCACCGTAATTATCACATCAAGTTGTTTTTCTCGAATCCGCTTGATAATTTCTGCATAAATTTCTTTTTTCCAAGTTGGTTCACCCGATTTATCTCTTGCATGCACATGTACAATACTCGCTCCATGTTTAACAGCCATATCTACTTCTTTTGCAATCTCCTGAGGTGTAAGGGGAACGGATCGATTCAGCTCCTTTGTGGGAATCATTCCTGTGAGAGCGCAGTTGAGGATTACTTTTCGTTTTTCTTTACTATTTAATTGTGCCAAAGTTCGAGAATACTGGATTGAATAAAAAGTCTACATGACCTAATATTGGTAATTAAAACCTTAACAGAACGTCAAAACTATTCGTTTGAGAATCAGAAGCATCCTGATAGACAATTTCAAATTCACCGAAAGTTTTTGCGATTTGACTATATAATTCTGAGGTGGAATAATTTTTCTCTCTATTTGAAGAAACCTCTATTAGAAGATATTTTGTTTTAATTCCTTTAAGATTTTTAACAACTTCCATTTCAAAACCCTCGACGTCGATTTTAATAAGATCATAGTTTGATCTTTTAGTGTGTGATTGTATCTTGTTTACCACTTCAACTTTGACAGTTCTGGTCGTTTCTTCGTTTAGATACGCATTGCTTTTAATAAATGAACCAGTTGCAGACTTTCCCTTTTTATAATAAAACTTTTGTATGCCAGGTTTACCAATAGCAAAGTTATAACAGCTAATTTGTTTGTAAAAAGATGTGTTACTTTTCAATGTGTTAAAAATGGTTGGGTTTGGTTCAACGATATCGAGTTGTACTAAATCCATCATATTTACCAAGGTGATAGCAAACTGACCAAGATTCCCTCCAATGTCTAGAACGTATTTAAGCCTCTCTCCAGATGTTTGTTTGATTAGATCAGTGGAAATTTCGTGAGGATAAATCAAAACAGGACCAACTATAGATTCATGTATAAAATCATGTCCGAAGTATTTTACTCTTTTTTGCCTATGGAAAATGAGTGTGAATATCGAGAAGTACGCTCCTAAGATCAGATTTATCCTCATCTTAAGTGAAATCTCCGATAACAAAAGAACCCTAAAAATAAATACTCCTATTTCGGCTATTTTTTTCATAATATTCTATACTAGTAAAAATCAGTCTTATCTGCCAATACCTTTATAATAAATTCCTAATTGTTTAATTTTCTCTTGGTCCAAACAATTCCTACCATCAATAATAGCCTTTAATTTCGGATATTTCGAGAAACCAACTTTTTTAATTTCCTTGTGGTTTGTAGCAACTACCAATGCTTGAGCGGACTTCAATCCTTTCTCTAATGAATCCACACTCGACATATCAACTAAATAGGGATCAAATTTGATAATATCTGCTTCAAGTTCTTCCAACAGTTTTAATATTTTCAATGCTGGACTTTCTCTTAGGTCTCCTACATCAGCTTTGTACGATAATCCATAAACCATCACTTTTGTGCCTTTGACAGGCATTGAGACATGGTTTAGGCCATCTTGCAAAAGCTCTACAGTGTAATTAGGCATGCTGTTGTTAACCTCTCTAGCATACTTTAAGAATTGGTGATCAAAACCACTTTGTTTAGCTCTTTTTATCAAATAATATGGATCAACTGGAATACAATGCCCTCCTACTCCAGCTCCAGGATAGTGTGCCATAAAAGCAAACGGTTTGTTTGAAGCAGCATCGATCGTTTCTACCAAATCAATCCCCATCTTATCGAATGATTTCGCAAGTTCGTTTACATAGGCAATATTGATATCTCGAAATGTGTTTTCAATAATTTTAGTTGATTCTGCCACCTTTAAGGAAGATACGACATTGACTTGTGCTTTTATGAAAGTTCTATAGAATTTTGCTATTTCCTCAGCACCACTTTTCGTAGTTGCTCCAATATTTCTAGGGATATTGTATACACTCCATCTAGGGTCCCCCGGATTGATTCTCTCTGGACAATGTGCAAGGTCAAAATCTTTACCTGCTTTCAATCCTGATACTTCCTCAATCACTGGAATCACCTCTTCTTCACACACTCCAGGATTAATGGTTGATTCAACGATAATCTTTGCACCAGTCTTCATGTTCCTAGCAATCGCTGCAGAAGCTGACTTTACAGGTCCCAAGTCAGGTTCAAACAAGTCAGTAACAGGAGTAGGAACACAAACAATGTAAAAATCAGCATTTTTAATCTTCGATTCGTCCTTTGAGGCAATTACTTTCGTATCTTTCATCCTCTCTTGGAGCTCGGGATCTGTAAA
>JAGQLL010000034.1 GCA_020429395.1 Candidatus Dojkabacteria bacterium
CGCCAGAATTATTTATCTCGATAAATTGCTTCTTTTCAATTTGATAATAGTAGTAATTAGACTCATTTTTAATAATAATAGAAGATCCATCTCTCGCTAGTCTAAGATCACCGATACTATCTAATGGAAAATTCGCGGGAAATTGCAAAATTCTCGCTACCTGGTTCTGGTATAAACTGATATTTTTATTATCAGGGGAGTATGTGTAAAGTACATCTCCATTTGTATCATAGATTGGTTGTGTGTCTGGAATATAGGCTACGATTGTTTTTTCTTGATTAACTGTATTATATTCAATAATTATTTCATCATTTGATGCTATTAGTGAATTATTGTTGTTAAACCAATATATTTTAGAAGGGTAGAAACCGATTTGTTCATTTAAATTAATTAGTTTTTCTGCGGTACTAGATTTTGTAGGATCGAAAATAGTAACTGTTTGAATATTGGGGTTTATAATTAACATTTTATTATTGTTGTAATCGATTTTTACTTCAATTCCAGGATCTGTGAAGTATGATAGTGTAGTATCATCAATCGTCAGAATTCTTTCTGGATCAGAATTTCTTCTAAAGAAAAGTTCTTGCTCCTCGAGTCTCAATCTCCATAAACCTCGTTGATTAGGTTCTACTAGTGGGTCATCCACTAGATAATATGCATAAGAACCATCCTCAGAGAAGAAAAGTTTGGAAATATTTGTTTGTGTTAATTGAGAAAGTTCAGGTTCCAGAGGAAATAATTTTACCTGTATATTAGTAACATATGAGGGAGATATTAGTATCTCTTTCTCCCAACTATGAAACTTGTCAGACTCAATCCTGATTGTATGTAAGCCTGGTGTAACATTATTGATAAGTCTCTCATCTGATTTAACAGGCTTGTTATCTAAAAATATTAAATTTTCTCTGTCCTCTGGTTGTATTTCAAGCCTAATGCTTCCGGTCTCTACGATGCCACTTCTGGTGATTTTCCCCCCTTGGGTATAGATAATTGCTATAATTGCTGTACTTATGAATAGAGTAATTACTATAATTACCAGTAAAGTATTGAGGAACTTTTTTGTCCAAATTCGTTTATTTGTTTTGCTCACTTGAATTCTTTAAATAGTCGTATACAAGTATAGCAAACTGTTAATTTGATTAAAATATAAGATGGCAGGGAAAAAAATAGCAATAGATTTAGGTACGGCCAACTTTCTGGTCGCTGTTGAAGGTAAGGGCATAATCCTTAACGAACCCACTGTTGTTGCGATTGATATGGACACAAAAAAGGTCCTAGCGGTAGGAACAAATGCAAAACAAATGTTGGGAAAAGTTCCTGGAAATATCATTGCTCGTAGACCACTTAAACAAGGTGTAATCGCCAGTTATAAACTTACAGAAGCATTAATTTCTGCAATGCTTGCAAAAGCACTAGGTAGGACTAGGTTTTTCAAGCCAGAAGTCATGATTAGTGTTCCTGCAGGTATAACCTCGGTTGAACAGAGAGCAGTCATAGAAGCAGCTGTTACCGCTGGAGCTGGTAAAGTTTATCTTGTTCCTGAACCTATAGCAGCAGCAATTGGTGCACAATTGCCGGTAAGTTCGAGTGCAGGGAATATGATAGTTAATATGGGCGGAGGTACATCCGAAATTGCCATAATTTCTATGAATGGAATTGTAACTTATGAATCGAAAAGAGTGGCAGGGGATACCATAAACGATGCGATAATTAATTTTGTTAGAAAGAAATATTCGTTAGCTATCGGGGAGCAAATGGCAGAGCAAATCAAAATAGATATTGGAAGCGCTAAAATGATGGACAAACCTCTAGAAAAACATGTTCGTGGTAGAGATGTGACAACAGGTTTGCCACATTCGATTCATCTGACATCAAATGATTTTGTAGAGCCAATTAATCAAGTTTTGAACCAGATTCTCGCTTCTATAAAAAATGTACTTGAAAAAACACCACCTGAATTGTCTTCTGATATTATTGATAGGGGAATAGTATTGAGTGGTGGAACTTCTTTATTGCGAAATATAGATGACTTGTTTACAAATGCCATCGGGGTTCCATTTCATAATGTAGAAAATCCACAGGAATGCGTGATAAACGGAATTCTTGAATCTTTAGATCATATTGAGGTTCTTAAAGCAGGTTTGAGAAGTATTACCTGATTTTTGAGGGGTCAATTAAAAACTTTGTTAAAGATTTTCTTCCAATAATTGCGTTATATGTTAATTTACTTCGATCAAAGATAGAAGCCTTCGTCTCAAAAGTGGTATCTTGAATCTTAATATTCAATTTCACTGTTACCCTTACACTGTTACCGTGGCTGGATTTGATAAAATCTACAGTATGAATATCAGGGTATTTTTGAGGAAGTTCTTTCATCAATTTCTCGGAAATTCTAATACCTTCTTCTCGAGTGACACCCTCAGGAAGTATTCCGCTTTCGACCAAATCCACAATATCTTTGAAACCTAATTTCCTCGCAATTTCTTTGTCAATTGAAGTAGAATCGGCACCTGTGTCTACCTTTGCAATAGTAGCAGTTGATTTTTCATCTTTCCCATAAAATGTAACTGTTTCGTAAATTCCAATAAGATCTTTTCCAGCAATACTTTCGATACCTTCTTCAATTTCTCCTCCAAACATATCTTTCCCTAATCTTACGCCTTTTTCTACATCCTTAACTTTCAATCCTGTTGCTTTTTTGAGTCTCCATCGGAGGCCATCATCATTAGCTAATTGAATAGAAAGGCCTGGGCGAGCATTTAGTTCAACAATAAGTGGTCCTAAATCTCTATCCAATAAGAAATCAACTGCTGCAAATTTTAAATTGGTAGCTTTTTGTGCTTCTACGGCATACTGTAACATTTTGCTCCAGTAGGGGATGCGTAAACCACTTAATCTAAGTTTAGTTCCGGGAACATATTCAATATACCCACTTTTTCCATGTATGGCGGTTGTTGTTCTGCCTTTAGCTAAGTCGATACCAACTCCAACTGCACCCATCGCTAAATTCGCTTTCCCTGCAGATTCTTTAGTTGCAAGTCGAATATAAGACATAATCGGAATATTATTAAATACAATCACTCTAATGTCAGGTGTTCCTTTGTAAGAGTAGTATTTAAATTCATGGTGGATCTTAACTCTTTCTTCAATAAGAATGCTGTCGGGGTCTTGGTGTATGGAGAATCTGCCATTTAATATATCTATGCAATGATGATAAAGCTCATCAGGTGAAACCTTTGATTTATCACCACGAATCCAATTGTTTTGTTTGTCTCTATTATAGAATATTTCAATTCCTCCACCTTCTAGTCCAGTAACTGGCTTTAGCACAAAACTGTTTGGTAATGAACTAAAATCTAATTCTCTAAGTTCTTTCTGATTATGAATAATAGTGATGAGCTTTGGGGTGGGAATTTCAGCTTTGTTTAAAACAGTTTTGGTCAATACTTTATCATCGGCAATTTTTTTTGCTTTATTCGTGTTGTATTCACTAATGTAAGAGAGGTTTCTCTCGTTAATGCCTAGTACTTGTTTTCTATTTTTCCAGTAGTCTAGGTAACTCATGATTCGGAATCCTTTTGTAATAGTTCTCTAAATCTATAAAGTTCACTTAGCCTTAAACCGGTGAACCTTCCTATGAAGTAATTCACTGGGAAGCTGAGTAATATTATCCATGGATAATTCAGGAAGGTGTTTTGGACTGTCTGTGAACTAATAACTAAGAAACAAATCATCCCTAAAAGAATGGTTTGTAATGATAACATCAAAGCGGTAGAGGTTTGTTTTGAAGCGAGCAGATTTGTGAATCTTTCAGAAATCGAAGCGAGTAAAATTAATGAAAATATGTCAACTCGCAAAATACCGCCTCTGTCAATAAGGTCTAAAATAAATAGTACAACTAGTAATGAAATTGTCACATTTGTAGTGACAATAGCTAATTTGGAGTAATAATGTAAAGTAAGTGGTTGTACAAGTTTATAACTAATGTATGAACTAATAAACACAATCAAGGTTATGAAAAGGCCGTACTTTAGACCTTGCCAAACAGAGACATTGCCACTGTCGATTCTACTGAATTGGTAAAACATAAAGGTCAATATGACGGGTACGTAAATTCCAAATGATTTCACACCCATTATATATTTTGCAAAGCTGATAATGGTTATTACGAGGGGTAGGGTGACTAAGAAAATGAGTGTGTTTGGGTCAAGACTGAGATTGTTTTCAAATTGTGATAATGCGATACCTGGCATAGTTTCAATACTAAAATATGTGTAAATTATACCTTAAATTCAACAAAAACAACACGAAACAAAAACCCCGTAATAAATTACGGGGTCTAGTTTTTCGCGCGCGAGTAATTATTTAAGTGTTACTTTTGCTCCTGCTTCTTCGAGCTCTTTCTTCAATTTCTCTGCGTCTTCTTTACTCAAAGCTTCTTTGACCATTTTAGGTGCTGCTTCAACTAGGTCTTTTGCTTCTTTAAGACCGATGTTTGTAGCTGATTTGACAACTTTGATTACAGCGATTTTGTTAGCACCGATCTCTGTAAGTTCTACTGAGAACTCACTTTGTTCTTCTTCAGGTGCTCCTGCGTCTGCTGTAGGTGCTGCTACTGCAAAGGATGCTGGTGCTGCTGCACTAACTCCAAATTTGTCTTCTAGAGCTTTGACTAGTTCAGATACTTCTAAAACTGTCATTTTTTCTAGCATCTCTGCAATTTTTTTGGCATCACCCTTTAATTCTGTTGTTGTTTTTTCGTCTGCCATTGGTTTAAATTAATAAAATAAAATTATGCTTGTTTATTGTCAGCGATTGCCTTCATAACATAAACAAGGTTTCTAGTATTTGCATTTATAACATTAACAAAGCCAGTAAGTGGGGCATTGAATAAGTTCAAAACTTGTGCAATTAGCACGTCCTTACTTGGTAATTCAGCTAATTTTACAACTTCTTCTCCAGATATTAGATTTTTGTCATAAATTCCTGCTTGTATTTCAACTCTTCCTGTATCTTTTGCGAATGTATTTATAACTTTTGCTGCTTCTGAAACATTTTCATCTGTGAAAACTACTGCATGTTCATTCGCATCGAGATTGTTTACTGCTGGTAAACCTTCCTGTTCTAGAGCAATAGAAAATATTGAATTCTTTACCACATTGTAAGAAGATCCAACATTAATCAAATCTTTCTTAATTTGAACAGACTCGTTTGCAGTAATGCCCGAAGGCTTAATAATAAAGACTGACTTAGAATTGCTAATTTTCTCTCTATAGATTTTTACCAATTCTTCTTTAAACTTTCTGGTTTTAGCCATTGTTTTTATATAATAAAAAATGCCTGAACGGCATTTAGATAAATAATAATATTGTATCTGTTTTCCGTCTCGATAGGTCTTAATCCTACGAAGCTTAAGCGTAGTAGGATGCCTATTGTCTTTGACTTAATACACTAGATATTAAAGCAAATATTCAATTTTGTCAATTTGATTGTGTTGATTCGCTAACTACTAGGGCAGGACCCATTGTAGGTTTGATACGAATACTTGTGATTATCGAACTCCCGTATTTTTTGGTAATCTCTCTTACTGAGTTCATAAATGCTTCATAATTCGCAATTAGTTCCTCAGCCTTCATATCGGTTTTTCCAATAACTATGTTGAATTTACTTTCCTGGAGGAGTTTATATGATCGTTGCCCTGATTTGAATTTCTCTATAGTCTTTTCCATATCAGTTGTAACAGTTCCATTCTTTGGGTTAGGCATCAAACCTTTTCTTCCTAATACTTTTCCTAATCTAGCAATTTTAGGCATCATTGCTGGGATAGCTAGAACAATATCAAACTCTATTTCACCTTTCTCTACCTTGCTGATCAATTCTTCACCACCACTTATATCCGCAGACTTTGCGGTTTTAATGTTTGTGGGATCTACAAAAGCTAATACTTTTACTTCTTTTCCGAAATTGTGTGGGAAAGAGAGGGAGCCTCTGAAGCTTTCTGATTTTTGCTTTTGGTTTAGATTTAATTGAACCTCAACCTCAACACTGCCAGGAAACTTTGTCAAAGAATTATCTTTGATCATTTGAAGAATTTCCTCCGCAGAGTAGGATTTAGTTTTATCAATTTTCGTCTTAACTGCTTGGTATTTTTTTGATCTTTTCATAGTTAGTTAATGTATATCGTAATTTAATCAACCACTTCAATACCCATGCTATGAGCTGTTCCTTCTACAATTCTCATTGCGGAGTCAAGTTTGGTTGTATTTAAGTCTTGTAATTTAATTTCTGCAATTTTTTTCACTTCAGATCTTTTGATTTTACCTACTTTTTTCAGATTAGCTGTCTCAGAGCCTTTTTTGATACCAGTCGACTTCAATATTAGTGAGGCTACAGGTGGAGTTCGTAATTCAATTTTAAACGACCTGTCTTCGAAAATTGTAAGAACACAAGGAATAACTTCTCCCATCTTGTCTTTTGTTTTATTGTTGTATTGGTTTACAAAATCGGCGATATTTACACCATGGGGCCCTAGTGCTGTTCCTATAGGTGGGGCAGGAGTAGCTTTTCCGGCCTCAATTTGTAATTTTACTATTGCTTTAATTTTCTTTGATGGAGCTGCCATTGTTTTATACTTTCAAATTTATAATTTAGATACTTTTATGAAATCAAGTGAAACTGGTGTTTCTCGACCAAAAACGGACAATAGCACAGTTACTTGACCTTTGTCTTCGTTTATTTCACTGATTGAACCTATAAAATCTGCAAACGGACCGTCTACAACTTTCACGGCATCACCAACAGAAAATGCGAATTGATAAGCAGGTTGCTTCACATCCATATAGGCAATAATGCTTTGTGCTTCTTTTTCGCTTAAAGGTGTGGGCTTTTTTTCGGTTCCGATGAAACTGGTCACTCCTTCGGTATTTCTCACTATTTGCCATGTTTCTTCATTCATATCCATGCAAACCAGAACATAACCCGGGAAAATTCTCTCCTCAACGGTCTTTTTCTTTCCTGCTGAAACGACAATTTTCTCTTGGGTAGGGACAACGACATCACTAACAGAATCTTCAAGATCGTTAGCTTTTACTCTTTGTTTTATCTGATTAGCGACTTTCTTTTCGTGTCCTGAGTAAGTGCTTATGATAAACCACTTATGATCCTTGTTAGCTTTGGACTTTGGTTGTTCAGGTTTTAAGTCTTGTTCTAAATCTTTTTTCATTTTATATGTTCAATGTTAAATAATTTCTGGCATAGTTAAACAATCCATCAAGCAGCAACAAAGCTACAGAGAACAGAATAGAAATAACTATTACTATGTGAGTATTTCTAAGAGTTTTTGATCGAGTAGGGAACTCTACCAATTTTAACTCCAAAAATATTCCTCTCACAAATGAAAAAATACGTTTTGGTAGTTGTATCACTGCTTTCATAATGTTGATTATATCAATAATATCTATTTTTTACTATTTAGTTATTTTGTTTAATTTAATAAATTATTAAGAACAGGACCACTAGGACTTGAACCTAGGCGAAGGGTTTTGGAGACCCTCATGCTACCACTACATCATGGTCCTACGTCGAAGCAAAGCTCCAGCATACGTCAAGACCGCTAGCGGCTTGACTCCTGCTTGCGCTTGCTTCTCCTCTTAAAACTTAACTCCTGAGGGTAGTTAAGTTTTTTTAAAGATCAACTTATTTTTATGCCTTATTTTACCTTCGTTTCAACAAATTTTTCGTGTTTGCGTGTTTTCTTATCAAACTTTTTGGTTTCAATCTTCTCGTTCGTGTTTATTCTGTTTTTTTTGGTTATATAAAATGTGCCAGTTTTAGGATTGGCCATTTTTATAATAATTCTGTTTCCTTTTTTTGCCATTATTTTTGTTATTAATAGTTATCTATATTTATTATTGAGTAATCGTAAAAAGGACGATAATCAAACTTGTTAAGATCCCAGATCCCGTAAGATCTTCCTATAGTCGATCTACGGGATTACAACTTTTCTAATTTCGCTTTGCTAAATAAGAAAAGTTAGTAAGCTGGAGAGGGGACTCGAACCCATGACCGACGGTTTACAAAACCGTTGCTCTACCAACTGAGCTACTCCAGCATAATTTTATTAAAAAGAGCTATTTTAATCTAATTGCAGAGGGAGGGATTCGAACCCCCGTAGACTCTCGCCGCCAGATTTACAGTCTGGTACGTTTGACCGCTCCGTCACCTCTGCTGCTCCTCGCAAAGCTCCGGCTTGCGTCCAACCCTGACAAAGTCAGAATTGGACTCCAGCCTCCACTTGCTCGTCGCCTGAACTTTCAACTTCATAAAGTCGTTGAAAGTTATTAGGAACATATAAAAGAACATTTGCTAATACCAAAGCTCCAGCATCCGTCAAGATCGCAAAGCGACTTGACTCCTGCTTGCGCTTGCTTCTCCTCTTAAGTCGCAATTTATTGTAGTGGTAGCGACTTTTAAAAATGAGCAAAAAGCACTAAATCCTTGCAAATCAAAGAACAATTGAGTATATCTCAAACCCTGTTTTTTTTCCAATTTTAAATAAGCCTGTGGCGGTTTTTATTATCAAAATGGGAAATTATTAAAGGGTAAACAGATTTTATCAGTAAAATCGTTAAAAAAGAAGAGTAAATATACTTTTCTGGAAAATTAATACTACGAGATGTAAAATAAGCACACATAAAGAATATTTTGTTTTTTTGGGCTCATCGCTTAACTGGCAAAGCATCGCATTCGCATTGCGGAGATTGCGGGTTCGACTCCCGCTGAGTCCACCAATTTGTCCAGCAAACAAAGAGAGCTGATGACAAATTGAGTGTCCCGTTAAATTTCGTAGAAATTTTTACGGGACCTCGTTCAATCTTGATGTAGTCCTTGAGTAAAACGAACACAGACCACTGGTAGGACCTTGATCTAGATTCAAGGTCTTAAAAGTCCAGCGAGCATTGCAAATAGATTAAATAGTAGTTATCTAATTAAATGATGTATAAAATTAAAAGAGATAAATTTTACGCAAGTAGAGGTTCGTATTCAAAAATTTATCAAATCAAATGCAGTTTTTGTAAAACCAATATCACTAAATATCAAAAGGATGGTCCAGGAATTATAAAGAGAATGTACCATGACAGAATGTTTGATATTGAGTGCCAAGACGTTTCAGGTAAATTAAATTGTCCAAATTGTAAAGCTATGATAGGGGTCAACTATATCTATAAACCCGAGAATAGATTAGCCTATAGATTATTTGCTGGTTCAATCTCAAAATCCATTATTAAATAACCTCATGTGCAACTTATATATATTATTATGCAAGGACAAGTCACTTTATACAGGAATTGCTAAAAACCTCGAAGAACGTATGGAGATACATAAAATTGGTAAAGGCTCCAAATATGTTAATAGCAGAAAACCATTCAAATTAATTTACACCGAGAGTTTCGAGAGCTGGTCTGAAGCTCTGAAACGAGAAATGGAGATTAAAAAGTGGAGTAGGGCGCAAAAAATTGCGAGATTGGGACTTAATTTTGAAAAAATTAAAGGATAATTATAATTTTAGTCAGATGGATTTTGAGAAGAGATCCTCGATATCCTCATTTCGTTGTCTTAGTATATACTATTGCTGAGAAGGTAGATTCCGTACAACTCCTTTCAGTCGTTTACGGGATTACAACTTTTCTAAATTCGCAAGCTCGTTAAGAAAAGTTGGTAAGCTGGAACAGAGATTCGAACTCTGGACCCCACCCTTACCATGGGTGTGCTCTGCCAACTGAGCTATTCCAGCGTATCTCAATGATACGAACGAATTGAAATTATATCAGAAAACAAATCAAATAAGCATATAAAAACCCTACCGCTATTCCCTGATAGAAGAATTGGAAACTCCTAAACCACAAGTGGTTGTCCTCAATCCCACCTACACGTAGGCGGGAAGATTTCGGATTCCCTATTGAAAGTGTCGAGTTCAATTTGATCTATCAAAAGAGCTTTGGTAGGGCAGTAAAGTATATCAAAATTGAAACCCAAGTAACAATAAATCTTCTCATAGTGCGCAAACAACTGGAACTCTAGGTGGAATATTGTCTGTTACTAGTGGTAGAATATTGAACTAATCTTACTATTGAAATCCGTGATTATTTTTAATAAGTTACTTCCTGCTATAACTCATGATGTTGGTATCGATTTGGGTACTACTAATACAATAGTATCGATAAAAGGTCATGGCATCGTAGTTAGTGAACCCTCAGTTGTAGCTATTAATAAACATACTAAGAAAATATTAGCAGTTGGTGAGGAAGCTAGAAGAATGATTGGAAGAACTCCTGCATCTATTATTGCAGTTAGGCCTCTGAAGGATGGTGTAATTTCTGATTTTGATTCCACCGAAGCGATGATTAGATATTTTATACATCGTGTTTATGATGAATATCCAAAATTATTAAAGATAAAAAGACCAAGAGTGGTTATAGGTATTCCGTCTTCGATTACAGAGGTAGAGGCTAGGGCAGTCATCGATGCAGCCACATCAGCAGGAGCAAGGAAAGTATATATAGTGGAGGAACCCATGGCCGCCGCAATCGGTGCAGGCTTGGCAATTGATGATGCGTCAGGAAGTATGGTGGTGGACATTGGAGGTGGGACGACAGATATAGCTGTAATCTCACTCGGAGGGATAGTTGTGGATACAACCGTACGAATTGCTGGAAATGAAATTGATGATGAAATATTAAATTATGTGAAAAATAAATACAATCTCCAAATCGGTCTTAAGTTTGCTGAAGATGTGAAAATTGCGATAGGATCGGTAAAACCTTTAAAAAAAGAAAGGGAGATGGAGGTGAAAGGAAGAGATATGATCACCGGACTCCCAAAAATAATCACCCTCACTAGTGTAGAGGTGCGCGAAGCCATGATTAAGGTAATAGATAAAATAGTTGAGTCGATAAAAGATGCACTTGAGCAAACACCTCCAGAAATACTTTCAGATTTACTTGAGAAGGGAATAACTCTAGCAGGGGGTGGTGCCTTGATTGATGGATTAGACAGATATTTAGAAGAGAAGTTGCAAACTCCTGTGATTGTGGCTGATGATCCTCTTACCTGTGTTGTTAGAGGTACCGCTACATTACTTGAGGAAATCGATCTGCTAGAGCGTCTTCAGCTCAAGGATCGCGATATTATATAAGCTTAAATATATTGCCCAGTATAAACTCAAACAAACAATTTTTGTCATTACCATTAACAATTGGCCTATTGGTTTTCTGCTTGTTGGCATTCCTTTTTGATGGTATTGGTTTTTTTGATAAGGTTAAAAGTTTGGGACACTCCATAGGTATCCAGCTAACAGAAGATTCGTCTCTAAGTATCGAACGCATATTTAAATCCACCGATGTTTTCAAAGAAAGAAAGGAAACCCTAAAAAAAGTAGAACAACTTGAAGAAGAACTACTTGTTTTAAAGTCAGAGAATTCAACTTTATCCGTGACTCTCAAAGAATTGGAAATCATAAAAGAACAAAATACTTTTACCAATCCTGCGGAGACGATTTCGGCAACAGTTACTTCATATATACCTGATAGATTTGGATATGTTGTGATAAATAAAGGCACTTTAAATAACGTGAAAACAGGTGATGCAATAGTTATAAAAAATTTTTTACTTGGCGAGGTTGTTGAAGTTAATAAAACAAATAGCATTGCTAGATTAATTAATTCTCCAGATACAGTTATCTCTGCTATCTCTTTGGATAATAACGCAAAAGGAGTAGTCAAAGGTGACTTCAGTATTGGTTTAATAATGACTGATATCCCTCGGGGAAGTTCACTATTAGTAGGAGAGAGTGTTATAACCAGTTCTGAGAATGAAATTCTTCAGAAAGGATTGATTATTGGGGAAGTAGTTTCAGTGGAAGATAATGATAGCTTGACTACGAAAAGTGCGGAATTGAAGATAATCCCCGACCTTAAAGAGCTTAATGAAGTATTTATACTTAGCATAGAAAGAAATGATGAATAGAATAATTGAATTCTTTTTATTTTTTGTACTTCTGTTTTTAGAAGTATCTCTCCTCGTTACCGACTATTGGTGGATAGCTAATATTCATTTATTAGTCATAGCAGGAATAATAAAGATAACAAGAGGTAATCAGGTAGGGGGCATACTATTTATTTTATTGGGAACAATATTAGTGGATTTATTAATGTTTAGAAATATTGGTTTGATTGCGATTTTTCTTCTCAGCAGTATTTTGATTACAAAATATATTTCAACAATCCTGAAAATTATTGGATTACCTGGGAGTTCTACTTATTCTTTAGTGATCTTCCTTTTATTTCTCCTTATTAATAATACATATTTGTATTTAACAAATGTCCTTAATATAAACCAAATTGTATTTATTACTATATCTAGTACATTAATCTTAATTGGGTTTCTTCTGTTAACTTCTGTAAAGAAAAAATCTCGAAATGCATTCAAAATATAAAGAAAAACTTAAAATTGCAAAATACATTAAGTTCAGTAAGAACGAAGATTTCAGTTTTCACTTAGTGTACTTATGCATCTTTTTAATTTTTTTGTTTTTAATTACTGGTTTATTCCAAATGCAGTTTCTCCAAGGTCGTCAAAATTTACTCGCGGCAACACGAACCAGTCAAAACGTATCTCTTGTATTACCACAAAGAGGAGTGATTTATGACGTCAATGGTAACATCTTGGCCTATAATGCTCCGACTTATTCAATTTATGCAGATAAAACACTCATTGATGTCGAAAACGAGCGTGAGATTTTTTCAAAACTTGCGAAAGTGATAGATTATGATGTAGAAGTTTTACTCGACGTATATCGGACAGAATTGTATTCAATAGCAAAAGAAGAGAAGCTTATCCGTGTTTTATCGGGAATTAATTCGGACACTTATTTCGAATTGGTTGATAATGCTGATGAATTATTGGGCATTACAATACAAAATGATACACAAAGACGGTATTCGGATCCTGAGTATTTCTCGCATATAATTGGCTACATCGGAAAACCAACAGAAGATGAATTGTCAGATGAAGTGTTTACTGTATCAAAAGTCGGTAAATTGGGTGTTGAAAAGGTTTATGATGATTATTTGAGAGGAAAAGTTGGTAAGAAAATCGAACAAAAACAATATTTAGAAGATATTGAATCTACTTTTATTTCGGAAAATAAAGTTGATGGAGACAACCTGCATCTTACAATAGATTCTAGGTGGCAGAAAAAGCTAAGTGATATCATGGAGGAAAGTTTGGAACAAGTAGAGGGGTTTGCATCAGCAGGAATCATTATGGATAGTAATACTGGAGAGATTAAAGCGATGGTTGGAATTCCAGGATATGATAACAATCTATTTAGTGATGGAATTAAAAACGAACAATATCAAAAATTTCTAAATGATGATAAAACCCCACTATTAAATAGACCAATTGCACTACAGTTACCTTCAGGGTCAATTTTCAAGGTGATAGGGGCATCGGCCGGATTAGAATCAGGAGTAATTAATAGAAATACAATTATTAGATCTGAGGGTTGTCTGGAACTCTCTGCTGGAATTGTTTTTTGTGAAGCTGATAAGAAGGTTTTGGGGAACCTAAATGTAGTTCAAGCCCTGAGTCAATCTAGTAATATCTTCTTTTGTAAAGTTGCGATGAGCCTAAATAGAGACGCTGAAGGAATATATACAACACTTAAATATGCTGAGGATTATGGTCTTGGGAGCAAAACTGGAATAGACCTATATGGAGAACAGGTTGGCTCACTACCGTCTCCTGAATTGAAAAAGAAATTATTTAATGAAAACTGGTATTTAGGAGATGACTGTAACAGTATGATTGGACAAGGATTACTTACAGTCACTCCAATACAGATGGTTGTAGTGGCTTCCGCAATAAACAATGGAGGAGAAATTCTAAAACCACATGTTCTAGATAAAGTTGTAAGTCAAGAAAACGAAATTGTTAAAGAGTCACAGAAAGAGGTAGCAAGGAAAGTTAATGTTTCCGAAGATAACCTAAATATCATTAAAGAGGGTATGAGGTCTGCAGCAAAAGAAGGTAGTGGAAGTATACTCAGAGATTTAGATGCAGATATAATCATAAAAACAGGTTCAGCAGATGCTTCGGAAGTTATTAATGGTAAGGTTTATTCTGGTGCACATTCATGGATTATGGGTTGTTTCAGTCATGAAGGTAGTGATAATTGTTTCGTCGTAATTCAACAATGGGCTGGAAGAGGATATCAAACAGTTCCAATTATAAAAAAATTTATTAATTGCGTACAAAAAGACTTTTCCCCCAATTGCGAACAAATTTAGTTTCTTCAGAGAATTTTCATCTTTGTAATCCATAATCATAGTCTAATTATGCTACTTAATGGATATTCCAGAAAAAATTGCTAGATTAAAATTTTCACAGTTGAAAGGTTATAAGTTTTCAAATTTCTTAGAAATAATTGATAAATTCGAGACAATTGAAAATTTCTTCAATGAGAACCCAAATTTATCTCATAGCGCAAACGCACAAAGAGATTTATTAAATAAATTAGAAGATATTTCACCAAATAATTTTGTTGTATATGGTGAAGATGATTATCCAAAATTACTCGCAGATACTCCTTACCCTCCGATAGCATTGTTTTATAAAGGTGATATTTCGTTGTGCAATAAAAAAAACTTAATTAGTATTGTTGGCACCAGAAAACATAGTAATTACGGAGAACGAGTCACAAAGAGTATCGTGGAAGGTTTAGGGAAACACAATTTTGTCTTTATTAGTGGTATGGCACTTGGCATTGATACGCTCGTCCATAAATATTCTTTAGTAAATAAATATAAAACCATCGCTGTTATTCCATCGTCATTAGAAAAACCGATGCCATTGTCTAACAGGAGGTTGTTCAATCAAATTGCCGAAGAAGGGTTAGTGATTACTGAATGTTTAAATAATTTCATTTGGAATAAAAGCGTATACGCAAAAAGAAACAGAATAATCGCTGGGTTATCTCCGAGTACAATAGTGATCGAAGCTCCAAAAAAAAGTGGCTCACTCATCACAGCAAATCTTGCATTTGAATACAATAGGGAAGTGTATGCAGTGCCTGGGAACATCGATTCTACTTATTCAATCGGCACAAATAAATTAATAAAAGATTTAAAAGCGCAACTTTTTTCGGGTGTTGGTGATATAATCCCCGGGAAGTTAGATTTGATTAGTAATACTGAATCAAATGAAATCATAGATATATTAAAAGTTGAACAGCTTGATATTGAACAGATTAGCAAGGCGCTTGAGATGGATATAAATAGTCTTAGGAGTGAATTGTTAGAATTAGAAATAAATGGTCAGATTTGCTTAAATGCTGACGGTAAGTATAATATAAAATTGCTTTAAAAATTTTTTATGAATTTAGTAATTGTTGAATCGCCTGCGAAGGCAAAAACCATAGAAAAATATTTAGGACGTGACTACAAAGTGTTGGCATCAAAAGGCCACATTGTAGATCTTCCCAAATCAAATATTGGAATTGATGTAGAAAATGATTTCGAACCAGAGTACGTGGTTACAAATCAGAAATCCTTGACCGCATTAAAGAACGCTGCAAAGGCATCAGATACCATATTGATAGCAGTCGATAGTGATAGGGAAGGAGAAGCAATCGGTTGGCACGTTGCTCAAAAACTAGGGTTAATTGATAAAGCTGGTAAACATAAACGCAATGCAAAACCGCTTCATCGGATAACTTTTACAGAAATCACCAAGGACGCATTACATAATGCTTTAAATAATAAACATGACATTAACATTGCCTTAGTTAATGCACAGCAAGCTAGAAGAGTTTTAGATAGATTGGTTGGTTACAAACTTTCCCCACTCTTATGGCAAAAAATCAGATACGGACTTTCTGCCGGTAGGGTTCAGTCTGTCGCACTCAGGTTGATAGTAGATAGGGAAGAGGAGCGAAATAAATTTGTTCCAGAAGAATATTGGAATATATCTGCTTTACTTGGCCAGGAGAAGAAATCTGAGAAAAAGAATATAAATATCTTCACAAAAGAAACAGAGATTCCTTTTAATCCATCTGACTCTAGCAACTTGTTATTCAAGCTAGTAAAAATGAATGGTAAAAATCCAGATTTAAAAGAACAGAAAACCAGTAAAAAGATTATTGAGGAAATAATTGATTCACAATGGGTAATAAAAGATATAAGTAGACAAGAATCTTCAAGAAATCCAAAACCACCATTTATAACAAGTACATTGCAGCAAACATCAGCAAACAAACTCGGTTTTAGTGCAAAACAAACAATGAAACTTGCTCAGGATCTATATGAAGCTGGATTGATCACCTACATGAGAACTGACTCTTTAAATATCGCTGATCAAGCAATTAAACAAATACGGACATTTGTGGGTAAAAAGTTTGGACAAACTAATTTGTCCGAAAATGCTAGAACATTTAAGACAAAGTCAAAACTCAGCCAGGAAGCACATGAGGCAATTAGGCCTACAGATGTTAATGTGGTAGCTGAAAGTATAAAATTTGATGAAAAACATCAACGTTTATACAGATTGATATGGCAAAGAACACTTGCAACACAGATGAGGGAGGCACGAGTAGAATCTGTCAAAGTATCAATCGAAGTAAACGGATATCTTTTCCAGCTCAACGGACAAAGACTTTTAGAGAAAGGTTACTTAGAAGTCTATCCCGAACAATTTACAGAGGCTTTGATACCTGAACTTTCAGTTGGGCAACAATTATATTTAGAAAGTTTAAATGCAGAGCAAAAATATACAGAACCAATTGCGAGATTTACAGAAGCAAGTCTTATCAAAGCACTAGAGAGTTATGGAATTGGTAGGCCTTCCACTTATGCTCCAATTATTTCGACAATTACATCTAGAAATTATATTGAGAAAGATGGAAGATCTTTAGTGCCAACGGATACGGGTATGGTGGTTATAAAATTATTGAAAAAACATTTCGGACAAATTGTTGATACAAATTTCACTGCACAAATCGAAAATGACTTAGATTCTATAGCTCAAGGAGAGAAAGATTGGATAAAAGTTTTGCACGAATTTTATACCCCGTTCGATAAAAATTTAGAAGCGAAGAAATTGGAAATTAAAAAAGAAGATTACACGGTTATATCAAAAAGTGAAGAAAAATGCCCTGATTGTGGTGGCAAAATGGTTGTTAAATTAGGTAGGTTCGGAAAATTCCACAGCTGTGTAGACTTCCCAAAATGTAAGGGAATGAAATCATTTGGAGATGATACGCTTTTAAACATGGATCAAAAATCAGAGGAGTTTACAAACTTATATTCCAATGCACCTAAGACTGATGATGATAGAGAATATTTATTAAAAAGAGGAAGATTCGGATATTTCTGGGCTCACCCTGACTATCCTAAGGTTAAAGATGCAAAACCGTTGGAGTATTCCCCAGTAGTATTCAAAGAACTTTATGGTTCTGCACCAAAAACAAAAAATGGAAAAAAGATGGTTTTAAGAAAAGGAAGGTTCGGAGAGTTTTGGGCACATCCTGATTATCCAGAAAAGAAAGAGGTTTTTAGAATCAACAATAAAGAATTAAAAGAGAAGAAAAAAGAACTAGGAGTAGAGTAGTCAGAGAGTTTGGTATCACTTGGTTGATATGTTATAATCTTTGAAAATCACACACCCTAATTAATATGTAATTCTCCTTGTTTTGCATTAGCAGAATCTTATGGGTGGAGGAATAAAGGAGAATGTTTTTTATTATGACAAGTACAACAAATACTTCTGCTTCTGTCGCAGACAAAAGCAAACCATCCCTTGAGGATTACGACGTTTCTTCATTTCTAAAGGCAGGTGTTCAATTTGGACACGAAACCAAAAGATGGAATCCAAAGATGAAAAAATTCATCTTTGCTCAGAAGAACAACATTCATATTCTTGATATTTCCAAAACAATTGAGTTGTTGGATGTAGCATTGAAATTTTTAAGCGAAACAGCTTCAAAAGGCGATATATTATTCGTCGGAACAAAAAGGCAAGCAGCAGAAATTATCAAAGAACAAGCAATAAGCTCTGGCGCATATTACATCACAAACAGATGGCCTGGAGGATTGTTGACTAACTTTGAACAAATTAAACATAGTCTTAAAAGATATAAGGAGCTCGAGAAAGAGTTTCAAGAAGGTGTCGAAGGAAGAACGAAATTCGAAGTTTCGAATATGAAAAAAGAATGGGTGAAAATGAATAGACTCTACGAAGGCATTAAAAATATGACCGGATTTCCAAAGGCTATGGTAGTGGTTGATGTTAATTACGAAAGAAAGGTACTTACCGAAGCAAAGAGACTTGGTATTCCTGTTGTTGCAATAGTTGATACAAATACAGATCCTGATTTGGTAGATTATCCAATACCTGGCAATGATGATGCGATTAGTTCTCTAAAATTATTAATAGGATACTTGGGAGAAGCAGTGAAAAAAGGAAATGGTGGCAAGGGAATAAAACATGAGTACATCGATTACTCTACATACGAGGTTAAAATACTAAAAACTGAAGATAAAAAAGAAGAATTAGTTGAAGTAGGCGAGAAAGCAAAGATACAGGTTGTTGAACCTATGAAAGTCACCTCTAGTAAAAAATCTTCGAATCAGAAGGGAATACTAGAGAATATTCAAAAAGAACGTGAAGCAAAAAGACAAGTTGAGGCTTCACAGGAGCGAGAAGTATCTGCAAAATAATAATTTAATTTTTACACTGACCAAAATGGCATCACAACTAGATCAAATTAAAGAATTAAGAAGCTTAACAGGAGCTGGTATTAACAGCATCAAAGAAGCTTTGGATCATAGTAAGGGTGACTTTGATAAATCTTTGCTATATCTTAGAGAAAAAGGACTTGCAAAAGCAGCGAAAAGAGCAGACAAAAGTGCTTCAAACGGTTTTGTTGCACACTACATACATGGTGAGGGAAATCTTGGGGTATTAGTAGAATTAAACTCAGAAACTGATTTTGCATCTAGAAATGAAAAATTCAGAGAATTAGCTTTCAATATTGCTATACATATCGCAGCAGCTGCACCTGAATATATTAAAATCGATGATGTACCATCAGACATTTTAGATAAAGAAAAAGAAGTAGCAAAGGCATCTATTCCAGGGAATAAACCAGAAGAGATTCTGAATAAAATAGTTGAAGGTCGTTTACAAAAGTTCTACGAAGAGACTGTATTGATGGAGCAAGTATATGTCAAAGACGATAGTAAAAAGATAAAAGATTTAGTAAATGATGCTGTAGCATCTATTGGAGAAAAGATTGAAATTGGGAAATTCTGTAGAATTAAAATCAGCGCTCCTACGAACTCCTGCGGAATAAAATAAAATATAGTATTAGATTATTTTATTCTCAGCATGTTAAGATAAAACATAAATTTTTATCTGCATTTAGATGAGAATCACAATCGAACAAGCCGAACAAAAATTCAGTGAAATTGCAGATCATCTGCAAAAGGAACTTGCGTCAATTCGTGCTGGTAGGGCAAATCCCAAACTAGTCGAAGATATTGAAGCAGTGGTTTACGGCCAAAAGATGCAAATAAAACAACTGGCAAATATTACAGTAGCAGATCCAACTTTGTTGATAATTCAACCCTGGGATAAGAATGCATTACCTGAGATAGAGAAAGCTGTCGAACAAGCAGAAATTGGAATAAACCCTATTAGTGACAGTGAAACTTTGAGATTACCAATCCCAGCACTTACTGAGGAAAGAAGATTAGAATATGTAAAAATTATGAAGCAAAAAGTTGAAGAGGCTAGAATTACAGTTAGACAAGTTAGAAAAGATGTCTTAGTTGGTCTCGATGCCATGAAAAAAGAAAAAACTATAACTGAAGATGATTACACAGCAAAAGAAAAGCAACTTCAAAAAGATGTTGATAAATGGAATGAGAAATTAGAAAAAATTGCAGAAGACAAAGAATCTGAATTACTAACTGTTTAAATATATGGATATCTTCATCACTTTAGTTCTTACAATCCTCATTTTTGGAGTTTTGGTTTTTGTCCATGAGTTTGGACATTTCATTGTAGCTATAAAATCCGGTGTACATGTGGATGAATTTGCTTTTGGCTTCGGTCCAAAGGTGTTTTCGAGGAAATGGAAAGGTGTTACTTATCGAATTAACGCAATTCCATTAGGAGGATATGTGAAGATGATGGGAGATATGGATGGTTCCAGCTTCAGGAGATATAGTTCGAAAGATACAGATAAAAAGGACAGAAAATTTGTTATGGATTTATTAGCAGAGCAGGGTCTGGATAAACCAAACAGTGATTACTCAAAAGTATTAGAATTCGTAAAATTACAAAAATCAAAACTTCCTGATGAAGATTATTTGAAACTAGAGAATTATATGGTTTCGGAATTTATTCCAAATCACCCCAAAAACTTCGATAACAAGGGTTTTCTTCCAAGATTTGCAATTCTAATAGCTGGAGTGGTGATGAATTTTGTTCTTGGATCACTACTTTTTTATGTGATGTTCTTTCTTACCGACTTTACTATCGATATGACAAAGGTGGGTGACCCCAAGTTTATTGGTGCAGAAGTTTCAAGTCCTCCTGTAATATTCAATGTTTACAAAGAAGAATATAAAGACTTAGAAGGGTCACTTCTATTGGGCATTTCAGGTGAGAAGCTTTTAGATAATGATGATTTTGAAAGATTACTTTCACAAAATTATAATCAGAGAGTAAACGTTGAAATTCAAAACTCAGAAGGTACCTCTGAAAAAGAGATTATACTTACAGGGGATGGTCTTTATACGAATTTCGATGAAGAAGTTCGCGATAAAGTACTATTAGTTAATATTTCTGAAGATTCGTCGGCTCAGAAGGCCGGACTAGTTGCAGGTGATATCCTTTTAACTTTTGACGGAATTGATCTAAAAGACTCTGATCATCTTCGTGATTTATTAGATGAATATAGGGGAGAAGAGGTAACTGTTCAATATATCAATTTAGATGGAGAGTATAAATTTACAAATTTGGATTTGCCTAATCCTGAAAATGATGAACCAATACTAGGGGCAATTCCTGTCAACAATAGCGCATACTATGAGGATGCTATCCGATTGGATTATTCTGATAACAAACTACTTAGCGGTGTTTTGCATGCGACAAACCTCGTGACATATAACATCACAGCGATGTCTAGTTTTATTGGAGAAGCAGTCCAGGAGAAAAGTATCCAACCGGTATTCTCTAAAGTTAATAGTATAGTTGCAATAGTGGACATTACTCACTATTTCGTAAAAGTTGATAGTTTCATAAATATTCTAAACATGGTAGCTATGTTAAGTGTCATATTGGCTTTTATGAATATATTGCCAATACCTTTGTTTGATGGAGGTCATTTACTTTTCTTGATTATTGAAAAAATACGAGGTAAGAAGATATCCATGGAGATGCAAAATAAAATTGGTCAAGTAGTATTTGTATTGTTAATATTATTAACAATAGCAATTGTTTTGAAAGACGTACTTCAGTTTGAATGGCCAAAAAGAATAGTAGGTACAGTTTCGGGTATTATAAAATAAATATATCTGATATAATCAAAACTCAACAATTTATTTAGGAGGTAATAACAATGTCAGTAATCGTTCATGATCAAATGTCTGTTGAACAGGCATTAAAAATGCTTTGGAGAGAAGCCAATAGGGAGAATATTCCTAATGAAATCCTCAAAAATCGCTATAGAATCAAACCTACTAGTGAAGTACATGAGAAAAACAAGGTTTGGGCTAAAATGAAGCGCAGAAGGCGTGCTGCAAAGCGTCGCATGGCCAAAAAAGGCAAAATCGCCTAATCTCATTCACGTTTTTACAAAGTAATCGTAATTATCTTTAAGGTCTTACATGCCTCAAGTACTATATAGAAAATACAGATCAAAAGACTTTTCTGAGATTTACGGGCAAGACCGTATTAAAAAGGTCCTCATCCAAGCACTAAAAGACAATCGCGTTGCACACGCGTATCTTTTCACTGGTCCTCGTGGTACAGGAAAGACTACAACTGCAAGAATATTAGCAAAGGCCTTAAATTGCACAAACCGTAAAGACTCTAACCCATGCAATAAATGCAATAATTGTGTCGCTATCAACGATGCGAGTTTTATGGATCTTATAGAAATTGACGCTGCCTCAAATCGAGGTATTGACGAAATACGTGAACTGAAGGAGAAGGTTGGGTTTTTGCCAGTACAAGGCACCTACAAGGTCTATATTATAGATGAGGTACACATGCTTACTAGTGAAGCTTTTAATGCCTTATTAAAGACACTGGAGGAACCACCTTCAAATATCGTTTTTATACTTGCCACTACAGAGGTACATAAACTCCCACAGACTATTATCTCCAGAACTCAGCGATTTGATTTTAAATTAGCAACAAAAGATCAATTAAGAGAGAAACTTACTCATATTTTGAAAAAAGAGGGTGTGAAATTTGAGGAGGAGGCAATAGATCTGATAATTTCTTCTTCGGGAGGCAGTTTTAGAGATTCTGAAACAATTCTTGAGAAGGTTTTATCTTCAACAGGATATGAGAAAGATAAGAAAGTAAACGTGGAAGATGTGACGACAGTATTAGGTTTCGCAGATATGCAACTAGTTAATGATTTGATTGAATATACATACAAAGGAGATGTAAACAAAGCATTTGAAGTAATTTCGATTTCGCTCGACGAAGGAGTGGATACAAATCAATTCATTAAACAGTTATTGTTACAGACGAGGGACGAGTTAACTAAAAGTGTATCAGGTGATAAGTCGAGATATTCGACAAGATTTTTGTTTACCTTTATCAAGAATGTATCTGAGGCTTTTGACAAGATGAGATTAAGTATTCTCCCATCGTTAACATTGGAGATGGCAATTCTGAGTATAGTTGAAATATCGGGAAACAATACCGAATTCTTTGAAGAAGATAAATCTTCACGGTTACCTATTGTTGATAAAGAAATTAAAGACAATAAATCACCTAAAAATGTAAAAATGGTTTCTGAGATTAAGAATGTTAAAAAGGAAGTTGCGAAGTCTGAAAAGATCGAGTTGGCAGAGAGTTCGGTGTCAATAAATTCAGATAAAATTTTGTCACAGTGGGGCAAACTTGTCTCGAAAGCAAAGGATAATAATCCTCACCTGGCAGCACTTTTAGTAAATGTGGTCGTAAAAGAAGTGGAGGGTGATAATATTCATGTCGAAGTTCCTTTTGGATTTCATCAGAAACAACTCGAAAATAATAGGGTCAGAAACGTAATATCGGGAATGATGATGGATGTTTTTGGCACAAGTTTAAACATGGAGATTGTGGTCAATAAAAGTCTGGCGATAAAAAAAGAGGAGAAACCTGAGAAGGATGATTCCAACGTAGATATGGTAGAAGAAGTCTTTAGTGATTTAGAAGATTTATAGGTATTTTGACAGTAAGTCATTGTGATATCATAATTAATTAAATTAATTTTTATTTTGAAAATATGTTTGGAAAAGCAAAAGATCTATACGCTATGCAAAAAGAGGCTAGAGAGATGCAGAAACAGATGAAACAGTTAAGAGTGCAGGGGAAGAGCGAAGATGAGTTAGTGGTTATTTCAATGAACGGAGTACAGGAAATAGAAAATATCGAAATACATGATGAATTGATGGATTTAAGTGAAAAAAATCAATTGGTAAAATCTTTAAAGCAAGCATGGAAAGATGCTCAGAAAAATTTGCAAAAAGAGATGATGAAAGATTTTGATATGGATAAATTAAAAGGCATGCTAGGAGGCTAAAATGTACCTCCCCAGAGATATTGAAAAGGTAATAAACCATTTCTCAAACTTACCTGGTATTGGCCCAAAGTCGGCTTCAAGGCTTGCTTTAGCATTTTTGCGTATTGACAAATTGGTGGTTGAAGATTTTGCACATTCTTTGATTAGCCTCAAAAATAATGTCACTTTTTGTAGCAAATGCTATAACTTAAGTGACGATAAGCTTTGTGGAATTTGTAATGATCAGGAAAGGTTAGAAAATCAAATTATGGTTGTAGAAGACGTACTTGATTTGGTGGCATTTGAAAGGACAGGTCAATACACAGGGAAATATCATGTACTTGGGGGCTTACTATCTCCAATGCAAGGAGTGGGTCCTGAGGATCTTACCATTGATAAATTAATTAAAAGGATGAAAAACATTCCAGGAGAAATTGAGTTAATCCTTGCAACAAGTCCTAGTTTAGAAGGTGAAGCAACGGCAATGTTTATTACAGAGCAATTGCATGATATTCCAGAAATAAGTATCACTAGAATAGCTAGGGGAGTCCCAACCGGAGCCGATTTAGACTATACTGATAAACTTACATTACTAAGGG
>JAGQLL010000035.1 GCA_020429395.1 Candidatus Dojkabacteria bacterium
GGTACTGATCGACTCTTAAACGAATTATAGAATTACTAATAATTTAGATTGCCCTCTTCACAAAACGTGACTATTTTTGGAGAACTAATTAACGGGCAATATCCCCTTGATTTCTATAGGATAAACTTTTAGTCCTTACGATGTCTAATAACTTATGAGACCTGCCTCCATTCCATTTCGGCGGGCTTTATTTTGCAACTTTTCGCTATGCTCAAAGGCAAAATATGAGCTGGGCGGGGCTTCCATCTCCGCTACGCTACGATGGATAAACTTCTCGCCCTTACATTTCTAAAGGACTTATGAGCTGGGCGGGGCTCGAACCCGCAACAAACGGCTTAAGAGGCCGCTGCTCTACCATTGAGCTACCAGCCCATCTAGAAAATCTAGACTTCAAAAAATTTGAAGGCAGATTTTCTGATGTCCCGTACGAACGAAGTGAGTTACGGGACTTATGAGCAATTATCGAGGACCTCGTAAAATTCCGTAGAAATTTATACGGAGCCCATACTTATAATAAACAAATTATATTCTTAAAGAACAAATAAACCTAAAGTCCCCCCGTATAACTTCGCTACGTTAGTTTACGGGGCTAGTTCGGGTAAGCTCATAAATTCGCTAACCCCTCACTAGATTGAGCTACCAGCCCATCTAATAATTCATAACGTAAAGAACAAATAAACGGTTCGATTATATCAGTATGGCTTTCATCACTCAAATAACAATTTTATCTCCCAAGATTACTTCTGGTGGGAAAATGTACAATTTAAAGAATGTACTAATCATCGCAAATGTCTCACGGAAGTTGTTGTAATAGCGTTTCACATACATATTTCTATCTGCTGAAGCGCCTTGTGCTTGGATTCCGAGATTTTGACAGGTAAACAATGCTCTTGGTAAGTGAAACTCCTGCGTAATTAGAACTGCCTCAGAAATTCCGAATATTTCTTTTGCCCTAAAGCATGTATCGTAAGTGTTTCTGCCTGCATAATCTCTCTCTATATCGAATTCACTTACACCTTCTTTAATCAAGTATTCGTACATTACTGTGGGTTCATCATAGTTTACGAAACGATTATCTCCTGAAACGATGAGTTTTTGGACTTTACCAGATTGGTAGAGGATAACTGCAGTATCAAGTCTATCTTTGAGAATAATGCTGGGATTTTCAGCACTTCTATCTAATCCAGCGCCAAATACTAATCCTACTCTAGTCTCACTTATATTTTGGAACTCAGTTTCAGGGTAAATTAATTCTTGGAATTCTTTTCTGATAAAAAAATTAATTAGAAAAAGCGGTAGAATTAATAATCCAAATAAAAATAAAAATATTGAGACTAATGATCTTTTACTAGGTCTAAGGGACCTCTTTATACGATAAAGTAGGTTTATACTTCTAATTTTTCGAAACATTATGATTCACTAATTCATTCTAGTATAGCAGTTTTAGACATTGGGGGAATCGATTAACTAATGAAATATTTACTAAAAATGTATAATAAAATGAAGAGGTAAAATTAATATGAGAGACAATCAATGGCTTGCCGAAAAAATGTTCGATTTATGGGAAAATCATTTCGTTGATGTCCCTCGTAAAAATCCTGTACTAATTAAATTTGGCAAAAAGTCATATAGACAGCTTGGAAGTATAAGCTGGGCAAATCGGAAGACTAGAGGGATTGGGAAACTGTTAAATCAACTTGATGAAAAATATGATGACGATAGGATAAGTTTAATCACAATTACTAGCTACTTTAAAGATGAAGAAATTCCTGAGACGGTCGTATTGGGTACGATTTCCCACGAAATGATTCATTATTCACATGGATTTCACTCACCTCTCAATCAAATTTACAACCATCCTCACAAAGGTGGAATCATCAGGAAGGACATGTACAAAAGGGATTTAGGTGAAATTTATCAATTCTCGAAACGATGGCTAAAGAAGGAGTGGAGAGAATATTTGAGGGAGGCGATGTAGAAATTAGTTAGATGTGAAGACACATGCCACTCTTGTCTTTCACTGTCACTCCTGCCTTCCTATGTCATTCCTGCGAAGGCAGGAATCCATTCTCAGTATAATATCATTCTTAGAGTAGACTCCTGCCTTCGCAGGAGTGACATTTATACTTAATTCTGAATTATAATTTCTTCCCTTTAATATTTCCCCATTTTTTGATATCATCAATAAAGAGATTTGTACTAAAGGGGTGGGCTAAATAGCTCACTTTTGTTTTAACAAATTGACTTTTTCGATATTAAATTTTAATAGAAATAACATGGGATTACAGACAGATTTTATGGTAGCAGTTAACCAAATAGCTGCAGAGAGAAACATCGATCCAGATGACGTTTTGGATGCAATTAAACTTGCCATTCAGACTGGTTTCCGAAGAGATTACCCTGAGGAAGAAGTTGAGTCTGTTATTGTTGATATTGATAAAAGTAACGGAATGATTTCTGTTTTCGCAGACAAAAAAGTAGTTGATTTGGTTACTAACTCAGATTCCCAGATTGCACTTGAAGATGCTCTAAAGATCGAACCAAAGCTAAAAGTTGGGGATCATATCCAAGTAGATATTACTCCAAGTGGTGATTTCGGAAGGGTTGCTGCACAAGCAGCAAAGCAGGTAATTTTACAGAAGATAAGAGAATCTGAGAAAAATGCTGTTATGGCCGAATTTACTGGTCATATAGGGGAAATCGAATACGCAGTTGTACAAAGAATGGACGGAGATAACGTAATATTTGAAATCAGAAGAGCTACAGCGATTATGCCACAAGAAGATAGAATCCCTTCAGAATTCTACAAAAGTGGAAGTAGACTAAAAGTGTTATTGAAAGATATTAGAGAAACTTCTAGAGGTAAGCAGTTAATTGTTTCTAGAGCAGATCCAATGTTCTTAGAAGCATTGTTTAAACTCGAAGTCCCTGAGATAGTCTCGGGTTCTGTTGAGATTAAATCTATTGCTAGGGAAGCTGGTTCTAGATCTAAAGTAGCAGTCAGCTCAAACGTCGAAGGAGTTGATCCTATTGGTTCATGCGTAGGACAAAAGGGTGTGAGAATTAATGCAATTATGAACGAGTTAAAGTTTGGAAATCACGAAGAAAAAATTGATATTATTGCATACGCAGAAGACACTAGTGAATTTATTGCAAATGCACTAAGTCCTGCACAGGTTATCAGGGTCACGATCAAAGATGACAAAAAGAAAGATGCATTGGTAATAGTTCCTGATGAACAACTATCACTTGCTATCGGTCGAGATGGACAAAATGTCAGACTAGCAGCAAAGCTTACCAGCTGGAATATTGATATCCAAGGCGAAACAGTTAAAGTAAATGACAATCAACTTGACGAAGAACAACGACAAAAGTTAGCTGATGCTCGAAGAGCAAAATTAGCACCAACCGAGGAAGAAGTGAAAGAAGATGAAAAGGGAAAAGAAGAAACGGAGGAAAATGTAGAAATTGAGAAATTAAAAAATGAAGAAGCCTCAGAGAAAGAAGAAGAAATTAAGGAAAAGCCAGTAAAAGAAAAAAAGACCAAAAAGAAAGTGAAAGATTAAATTATTCTATTTAGAGTAATTACAATCAGAAGATGACCAAAAAGACAAAAAAATTAAAAGAAAAGCATGTTCCTATGAGAACGTGTATTGCTACTGGTATTAAACTTCCGAAGAATGAATTATTGCGTCTTGTGAAAACTCCTGAAGGAGTTGTAAAAGTTGATCTGAAGTCAAAACTCG
>JAGQLL010000036.1:0-9587 GCA_020429395.1 Candidatus Dojkabacteria bacterium
CAGTATTATTTGATATTGAAGGAGAAAAATCTATTTCCTATCCCAAAGATTTACATTTTTATGACAATAATTCTTCAAGTGGAAGTATATACAGTTTGGCCTCATACCCTATGAGGGTAATCTACAAGGGTACATTATCAAATTTAAAACAACAGAAATTACTTGAATATGATCCTACTGGCTTCGGAAGAGGCGGTATGGTTGAAGATGATGTAGATATTATTCCAAATAGTGATGAGTCACGAATAATATATCAGGACACAACATCTCCAGCTTTTCTCACGGGTTATGATCCAGATGATCTTGCATCTATTGATAATGCGATGGGAGGAATGCTAGTTCTCTCACAACAAGGCACACGAATACTTGATGTTCCACACGCATACCAAACTCGATGGATTGATGACAGCTCTTTGATTACTCTGGTAACAAATGGAACACGTTCACAAGTTGTATTAAGAAAATACAACTTTTCTCAAGAAGGAACTTACACCTTCACTGATTTATATAAAATCGCAGATAAGTCAACATTTGGGGATATCTATGATATTGATATTTATAATAATATGGCTGCTCTATCTGTGCTCTCCAAGGGTGACTATCTACTTTATATGGCTGATTTAACTGGAGACACGACTAATCTTATCAAGTACGAAAACGCTCCTGCTAGAGCCGTGATCTTGGATTCTGATTATATTCTAGGATATGGACTCACACCTTGTGATCCATCGTTGGAAGTTGGTTCCGAAGGAAATTTCTGTACTCCAGCCGATGGTTCATTCAGTGATTATAAATCAGATGTTCGACTTTATAATATCAAGACCAAGAAAACTACAACTCTTCTGGAATTAGATGAGATGTATCTGCTCTAGTCGTATGGATTACTTAAAATACGGAATATTCCACCATTTAATTGGATCGACGAATCTATAGTCTCGATTTAACCCTGAGATTTTATCGTGATCTTCTACTGACATCTCAAAGTCCAGCGCTTCAATATTCTCTTTGATTCTAGCTTTTGTAGTGCTTTTTGGAATAATTACAACATTTCTACCAATCCCCCAATTCAATGCAATTTGAGCAGGTGATTTTTTATACTTCTTCGCAAGTGCCAAGATAACATCATCTTCCAGCAGTAAATCTTCACCCGCATCCAAACCTCCAGGGGAGCCCAGTGGAGAATATGCAGTCACAAGAATGTTTTCATGAGCCATGTATTTCAAAAATAGATCCTGGGTATTATAGGGATGAACTTCGATTTGATTAACTACCGGTTTGATTTTGGCATAAGACAGAAGTTCTAATATCAACTGTGTCGAGAAGTTCGAGACACCGATAGATTTCACCAATCCTTTATCGACTAACTCTTGCATTGTTTCCCATGTTTCGTGAACCGATACGTTTGCAGTTTTTATATATCCTTCACTATCTAGCGGTTCATTTTCTTTTCCGGACTTAAATGCAATACCCCAATGTATTAAATATAAATCAAGGTAATCAAGTTTTAAATCATTCAAAGTTTTTACACAGGCTTTTAAAACATCTTCTTTTTTATGATTTGTATTCCATAACTTACTAGTGATAAAAATATCTTCCCGTTTCACTTTGCCGGATTTAAAAATTTCGTCAAATGCTTCGCCTATTTCTTTTTCATTACCGTACACTGCTGCACAATCAATATGCTTATATCCAGCTTCTAGGATTGCGTATTTCACCGCCTCTCCTACCAACCCTTTCTTAGAATTCCATGTTCCGAGCCCAAAAGATGGCATGGTATTTCCGTCATTGAGTTTGAATTGTTTTTGAATCATTTGGGGTGGAATAAAAAGTAATCTTGAAAATTATTATATCATTATAGAATAATCAAATTTCACCAAAACTCCTCTTGAAAACATATATATACAATTTGTAGTAAAATTTAATGTTTTTATTTTGAAATAATGACATTTCTTTCACATGCATTCGTTGGAGCTTCAGCCGGAGTAATATTATCAAATGTTACTGGAGTTGATCCCAGCCTCACAGTACCTCTAAATATTGGCATTTCTTTATTACCTGATATTAATCTTCTCTGGAGAAAAATTTCTGATCATCATGATGATATTACTCATTACCCAATTGTATGGATAATTTTATCTATTGTTGCATCTGTTTTAGAAGGAAATACCCACATTTATTCACTATCAATTCTATTTTCAGGAATAATGCATTTAATTCTAGATACATTTGGCATGACAATTGGCGTTCATTGGTTTGCACCTTTTAATTCGAAACAATTCTCATTCACAAAAATACACCCACAAACAGCTTCTGGGGATCTAAAAGCAAAAATTCTGCAGTTTCTTAGGACAGGACAAGCTTATTATGAGTTCGTTACGATTCTATCTAGCATTTTTCTTGTACTGATATTCTTGTGAGACATAACTATATCGTAAGCCGCAATTTAGATTTACTTTGTATTAATATTGAAAGTGAAAACATAACAGGTAAATTTTCTTAATCTTGTGAACTTGAAAACAGTCTCTGTAGAGTTGTTTTTAACTCAATATCTGTGATTTCATTTAGTTTGCTCCAAATTATACCTTTGTTTGAGATTTTCTGAATTTCTCTAAGTTTAAGCAAACTATTTTTAGTAATTCTGTTATTTTTATACAATACCTTAGCAATTTCTAGAATTTCTGTTTTATACTCCTCTATTGCAGTTATTGTGTCATGCTTTTGGTGTTTAAATAAAGTGTCCAAGTTCATCAAGACGACCTTTTGTACATTTTGTTTGGGGATTATACTGTTCATATAGACTTCAACACCATAACGAGAGTTTGAAATTTCGTTTAAATACGGAATTAAATCTGATTTAAAATACGCCCGTTGACCAGATATACCAGAAAATATAGAAAATCCAGCCTTATTAACCATATTGCCAATAGTTGCCCGAGCAGTACTCTGTAATAATGGGTTTAATAAACTTTCAATATGGATGTTAGTTAATGTTAATAAATCACCATCTAAAAATAATAAAATTTCGCTGTTTGCTTTTTTGATCCCCTGGGCCATAGCAAAACCCTTGCCTCGGTTATTTGGAATATCGATGACTTTGATTTTGGGTTTAAATTTGTTTATTACTTCGAGAGTGTTATCAGTGGATCCATCATTAATACATATCAATTCATCTATTAAAGGAGAGGACAGTATGACCTGCAGGACCTCTCCAACGGTTGCCTCCTCATTGTACGCTGGAACGATAGCTGTGACGGAGGGTTTAGACATAATTAAACAATAAAGTTAGATGGAAAGTATAACATGGTATGGTTAGGGGTGGAATGTAGATAGATTAATGTAGTAAAATTCGCAATAGACGTATTACTATGACAGAAGCAGACAGAGGTACAAAATCTACAGAAATATTAATAGGTGATCCAGAAAGATTTAAGAGGTTGATGGAAGAGTTTAGGATAGCTGGACCTAGTCGAATTGCTGCTATTGTTGATTATGATGGAACAATTTCACCCTTGGAAATGAATTCTTGGGATATTCCTGGTTTAAGTAATCTAGATTGGCCTACTATAGCAGGTAAGTTGAGAAGAAGCGCTAAAATAGGTGAAATTTCAGAAGATGAATTTTGGCTACAATCTATATCTTCCCTAAACGAAAAGGGATTTGGGAACAGTGAATCTACATTTGAGGACGTAGTAGTACATCTTGAAAATGCTTGTTTGCTTATACGAGAAGGTGTTCACAATTTATTTCAAACCTGCTCACAATTGGGTAGATTTATTATTTACTCAGCCGGAATAAAGGCAGTAATAGAACCTCATGTTGCAAAGATTTCACAGATTGCGGATATTTCCGAATCAGATATACCTTCCGTGGTTTCAAACGAATTAGACGGTTCTAATTTAATTACAATTAGTGGAAAGACTGGTACTACTCTACTTCACGAACTTGATAAACAAGGAGTAAATCTCAACGGAATCTCTCACTTTGTGTTGATTGGCGATAGTATAGGAGACGCAAGGATGTCCGATGGTTTGCAAGCTGAAGCAGTTATAAAAATTGGACTTTTAAGTACTGCAAAAGCTGTTGATCCAAGTATTAAGGCAAGTTATATAGATACTTTCGATATTGTAATCGTATCTGATGACAGTATAGAAGACGCGAATACACTAATTGAACAGTTTTTTGACTCATAATCACAAATCTGGATCGATCCCCCCCATCAAAGATGGATGGGACTTCCCTCACGCGCTTGCCCCGTAAGAATTTATTCTGCACGGGGTGACAGGCAAATAATATTGTTTTTGGGGAGATAAAGATTTGTGGATTGCCATAGACAAAAAAGCGGGACCGACGGGACTCGAACCCGCAACCTCACGCGTGACAGGCGTGTGCTCTAACCAGTTGAGCTACAATCCCGCTTTTTTGTCTATTAAGTTTTGAAGAACACACAAAATTTATTAATACAGAAACGAGAGCTATTTATCCTCCACAGTTTTAACGTAGGAGGACAATCCCGCTTTATGACTATTGACGACTTGTATAGAACGGATAGATTATAGCAGAATTTGGGGAAAAAGATTAAGAGATTAAGAAATTTAGAAATGAAGTAATTTTTTAAGGGAATCTCAAAGAAGATAAAAATATTTAGAGATTAAGAAATGTGGAGGAAGATTGAGAAATTTAGAAATGAAGAAAAAGAATTCACGCATTGTCACTCCTGCGAAGGCAGGAGTCTACTTCTTAGGAATACTGAACATGCTTATCTAATATGGATTCCTGCTGGAGTTTATACTAAACTTGACTTGGTGCAGGAATGACACTTAAAGGTACTATAGTAGGATTTAAAGAATTAATGCTGTGGAGAGGACTTTTACTAGTAGTTGATGAATGTAGTGAATCTACTATTAGTTATCCCTTCCCAAATCAAATTCTTAAGAGTTTTGTAAGGGAGAACCTCATTAGAGTCTCCTCTCACTTATAAAGATAGAAGCACTAAATGCTGTGGAGAGGACTTGAACCTCCAAGGGATTTCTCCCACTACCACCTCAAGGTAGCGCGTCTGCCATTTCGCCACCACAGCATTTAGTGCTTCAGATAACACCCATTTTATCAAATTATTAGGAAATACGCAGATATTAATTTATTGATTTCTAGTTACTAATTTATTTACTAGAAGTGTTACTGCACTTGCACCTGCTGCGTATAAAATATCTTTAGGGTCAAAACGACTTTCTAGTAAAACTGAAAATCCTAGCTCTGCTGATGCATATATCGCAGTACTAGCCGCTAGGGTTGCTAGATCAGAAATATGATCATTATCAATCACCGAATATAACTTTGATCTTATTCCACCTGCTAGGTATACACCAGTAGCCATAGCAGTAGCATAAGAATTAACAAATCTCCAACCATTTAATATCCCTGGACTATGTTGTTCGAATTTATTAACCCAGTCAGGATCGAAATGATCAAGAGTCATACCAATCACTTTTGGTATAACCAATCCAATTACAGAATAGAAGCCAGCTTTACAAAGTTTAAAAGAAAAATCATGTTTAGAGACTTCGTTTAGTTCTGTGCTCATAAATATAAAAAATATATTACTTCTTCTTCGTCAAATAATACTCCAGCCTCTTCCCGAAAAGTAGTCGTGTGTGTGCTTCGATACCAGGAAGGAAGACTATAAAGAATGTGACGTAAGGGAGAAAAACCCATTCCAACATACTTAGGAGTGCTTTTAAGAAACCTTTCCTGTCTTGTTTTGGCTTTACAAAATAGTAGTCGGTGATAATCAGCCCGATCATAAACCAAATTGTGATTTGTATAATAAATCCAGAAACCGTCGGTAATCGACTACCTAAAACTGTTCCTGCAAACTCAGGATTAATCAAATATGGGATATTTCCCCCAAGAACTAATATGACTGTAACCACAACTCCAATAATATGATCAAAGAAAACGTGTAGAGGGATATATGCAGAACGAAGGGTGATTTTACCTTGCATAGTTAGCTTGGCAACTTGTGAAAGCATCCAACCATCTATTGTAACTCCCCAGATCCAGCGTCTTTGTTGGAAATAGTTGTTTTTCAAAGTTTCAGTATGGGTAGAGCCTTCGGCTGCATCTGACATAGTTTTCAGAAACAGTGGCACTGTAGAGACTTTGTCGGGAAATTTGAATAAGCTTTTGAAAAAAATATGAAAGTCTTCTGGAGTAATCCAAGGTGTCCAATAACCAATTTGGTCAATTAACCAAAATGATGTGGTATAAGTAGAAAATGGAACTAATTTATCCGGCCTCATCTGACCAGTCATGTTATACAGACTTGAAATTGAGTTTTTTATTCTAGCGTAAAATTTCAGCCTCCAGATATTTGAATAAAAGATAATAGCTCCGGTATAAAATTTGAAATGAGCGTCCTCTCGTAATGCATATTCATAGGACAACTTTGCGAAATGCTGTTTATGAATAAGAGAATCGGCATCACAGCTCGTCATAGTCGTTTTTTTCAAATCCCAGCCAAGTTCTTTTATTTTCTGAACAGCAAACTTTCCTGCCCAAGCCATATTTGAAGATTTTCCAATGATTTCGTCATCTTGCATCACATGGCTACTCACCCAGAAATTTTCAAATATATGTCCAAATTCTTCTTTCAATCGTTCTGATTTTTGTATTCCTTCTTCATCCCTAGCTTCTGCTGCCATCAATACAGTGATTTGTTTGGTAGGGAAAGTGGACATACTGATTGCTCGAATGGTGTCAGCTAATACCTCATAAGGCTCTTTCCAATGAGGAACCATAATAATATGGTGCAAGTCTCTGGTGTCATTGTAAATACCTTGTTCTTTCAAAATTCCCAAGTTATCGATCTCTTTATTAATAAACCTCACTGTTTTTCGCTTTTCGATATAAAAAGCATATTTATCAAGAAATCTTGGAATCATTTTGTTTTTATGGAGTTTTTCTTTTTGTGATTCAAAAGTAATGTTTTTAACATCATCAAGCTCAGCTTTTAGTCTTCCGATACCACCTTCAGGATCTTGCAGATCGATAATCTTTTTCATCCAGTCGATACTTTCTGTACTACGGATTTTGATAACTGCCAGAACTACTAAAATAAAGTAGCTGATAGATTTATACAAAAAGTAAACATTGAAAATTATCACAGCATAGGCGGTGAAAACAGGAACGGTCAAAGCTCCAATTATCGGACTGAGTATAACGAAGAAGACAACTAAAGCTGGGATTTTTTCAATTAATTTTTCGCGCCTTGTGATAATACGAGACATTTAGAAAATATTAAAAACATTGTCCTGATAATCGATCACTATCTTGTCCCAAAGGTAATTATGAGCAAGTTCGTAATTATTTTTCGAGAACTTATTTATCATTTTTGCATCTTTTGATAGAACTTCCAAATGCTTTGTAAGTGTTTTCACATCTTCGTAATCGTAAAGCAATCCGTTTTCTTTACTCTTTATCAAGAAATTTCCTCCTTCAGTCTTTGTACTTACAATTGCACATTTCTTCGCCATAGCTTCTAGGATGCTAATCCCAAAAGCTTCCCATCTACTTGGCATTACGAATATCTTACTTGCAGTGAGGATCTCGTCTCTGGTGACATCACTAGGATTTTCGAGGAAAACAACATATTTTTCTACTTCGAGGTTTTTAACTAATGTTTTCAAATGTTCTAAATAGCCTCCTTCTCGACCCATAGCAACAAATCGGATAGTTGGTTTTGTTTTTGCGAGCTTTGGTAATGCTTTTATCACTTGTTGAATGCCCTTGTATTCTTCGAATCTGCCTGTGTAAGAAATCACAAATCTTCTGTTCAGTCCATGATCTGTCAAAGCTCGACTCGTTTTTATAGTTTTTAAGGTATCTTCATTAATTCCGTTTGGTAAATATTTAATTTTTCCTTCATCAATTCCGTAAGATTTAATCCATTTAAACTGCTCTGGATTGACTTGGATTACCATCGTATAGAGGCGATTTAGAAATAACCTTTGATTCAAAATATATAGCTTTCTTAGTAGGATTTTGATCAATGAGTAATTCCCATGCGCCATAAATGGACCATGAGGAGTATTTATCAACTTGGTTTTTCTATGTGCAAGTTTCTTTATAATCAAAAATAAATCCTGCCAATAGAAACCAAATCCATGAACATGAATCAAGTCCGCTTTACTACGCAAAAGTCCGAATAACATACCTGGATAAAATCCTAAATAATACTGATTATTGAATCTATGATATCTGTGGACTTTCATTCCTTCGATCTCTTCTTCTCTTTGTAATGAGTTATCGGAGTTATTTGCTGTATGAACAGTGACCTTGTGTCCTAGTTGCACCATCCTTCTAGCGAGTTCGTAACAATTTGTCTCAGCTCCTCCGTGTTCTGGATAGAATTTTGTGATTACATAATCGATTTTCAATCTAGGGTTTTTTGTAACTGTGTCATTTAGCGCATCAATAGTAAGTCTAGCAGTTTTATCCCAGTTAAATTTCAATGCCTGTATGAGACCAGCCTTTACTATGCGTTGTTTCAAACTCCCATCTTGAAGGACTTGTTGAATTTTATCTGCGACTGCTTCGGGATTCTTTGGATTTACTAAAAGTGCTCCTTTCTCCAGAACCTCAGGATAACTGGTACGATCAGATGCCACTACAGGAACTCCCGCTGTGATAGCTTCTAACACTGACAAACCAAACCCTTCATAATTCGACAAACTTACGAAACAATCAGCATTATTTAATATTGTTGGTAGGTGAGTCTGTTTGATTTCCCCTGTGAAAATAACTTTGTGCTGAAGTTTGTAGTCCGATAAAGACTCAAGTAATCGATTTGCCGATGGAGTGATCGGTTTTGGTTTCCCATCCCAACCAAGTTTGAATTCTTTCCCAGCAATTACTAATTTCAAATCAGGATGTTTGCTTGTGACTTTGTTAAATGACTGAAGCAACATATCGATATTTTTGTTTTCTTCGAGACCTCCGTAGTAGAGCACATATGGCTGTGTGATTTTGTACATCACCAATACTCTTCTTAATTCCCTGGTGTCAGCATGGATGTTTTCATTTCGAAAAGCAGAATCAACTGCCAAAGGTGTAACAAATATATTTTCTTCTGGGAATTTCGCTTTCTTTATCAATTCTTTTTTCGTGAAGTTTGAGTTTGTGAGAATTAAATCAGCTTTTCTAGCATTCCATAGGTTTTTTCTATAAAAAACGCCTTTTACTAAATTAACCAAAGGATTTTTCTGAGAGTATGAATTTGTAATCAATGGAATAACATCATGAACCATGACGGCGGTTTTCACTCTCCCTACGGGCAAACCTCTCTCTAAATGTGGTGCAAAGAAAATATCTAAATTGGATTTAACAATTTTTCTTTTGAATACTGTATTAAAGAAAAGTGGATTAGTAATTGTGGATGGTCTAGGTTTACCCAGACTTACAAAAGAAATATTTTTCGGGCTTTTAATTTCTAGTTCTTTTAGATTTGCTTTTTGATCCTTGAATCCAAACAAAATCCACTCGTGTTCATCGTTTTGGAGCATTCTCCTGACAACTTCACGCGCGTATGT
>JAGQLL010000036.1:9642-14523 GCA_020429395.1 Candidatus Dojkabacteria bacterium
ACTCGCATAACTGAATTATATATTGAATAGGGTAATTATACTATATTACCCCTTGTCTTTCCTGCGAAGGCAGGAAACTATTTCTTTATGTATTTAAATTTCTATATTCAGAATTCGGTACGCTTTAATTTCCCCCTCGATCCCGTCTCAAAACATGACGGGAGGGGATCTCTCGCAAACGATATGAAGAAAATGTAGAGATGAAGAGATTGAGGAATTAAGAAATGAGGAGGAAAATGTAGAGATTTAGGAATTTATAAATTATGGAATTCAGGATTCATTTCAATATTGATAATGTATATCAATTATATCATCCTTTTATAATGCATGTGTCTTATAGACTGCTGAGCTTCTTTAATAATGCTTTAGTACATAGAAGCGACACAAAAGAGGTATTAGGAATTCGGGATTCGGCATTTAGTTTAAAAATGGAAGATGGAAAATTTATATTAAAGGAAACTATACAAGACAAATACTTATAAAAATGCATAAAAGATAACCAAAATTTATCCTTAAGTAATTAAGAATTAGAAATATCTAAATAAGTTGGGGATTTGGGATACAACCGCCACAAATAACAATGATCCTAAAGAACAAAGATTACATTAAGTTGGATCTACTACGGTTACCTCCATCTCATCCATCGTACCTATATGTCCATAATAACGGTGATTCCCATCCACAATTACACCATTAGGATCAACCCATATAGGTTTGTCAGAGATGATATGTCTTCCATCATCTGGCTGAGATGGTCTTATAGCACTGGTGGATAACCAACCTGATTGTCCAGGCACTAAATTATTTTGATCTAATGTTTCACCACCCATAATAATCATAAATATAAGTTTAATTATACCAAATAACAACAGAATTTCATCTTTTTGTATCTTTTAATACCTAATTTCCCCATTCCTAAATATCTTAATTTCTACATTTTTAAACCTTTCATCTTACTTACCCTTCGATCCAACGCACCCACAGACCAAATGATGATATAATCCATATCTAGATGTAAACGACTAATGAATATTTTAAGTATGAATATCGCCGAAATTCACCCAGGAGATTTCCCAAAGGAATCTTCATGGGAACATTTTAGTTCTTGTTCTGACGAAAGAATTATACGAGATTTTTCAAGAATGTCTTTTGAGCTTGCTCTATTACCGACTGTTGGCTGGATACTTAGGGAAGGAAGTCATCGTGTGGCAAGATTATATCAAGTAGGCATTTCTCAAATAAACTACTTTCCCATAGTGCTCACAAAAAAGGATACGAGGTCGTGGCAACAGAGAATCGACGCACTACATGGTAAGAGAATTTATACTTTTGAAGATTTCTTAAACCAGTGTCAAGCTGGAAGGTTCTATCGATAGAGTACTTTAGAACTATTTATAATTCCTTAATTTTTCAATCTCTAAATTTCTACATTTCCATTCCGTCTTGTCGTAGCTTGTCATACATCACCACACCTGTCGCCACACTCATGTTTAGAGAATTGATTTGTCCTTCAAGGGGGATTTTTACTACTTCATCGCATTTATTCACTATCTCGTCACTTAGTGAACGATCTTCACCACCGATGATGAACATTACCCTTCCTGTGAGATCTGCTTGGTGGTAGAACTTATCACCTGAAACTTCAATTCCTACAACCTTTACGCCTGCGTCCTTACATTCTTTAATTGCAGTAAACAAACCCTCATGAACAATCGATACATTTTCACTTGCGCCCATTGAAGCGCGAATCACTTGTGGTGTGATTTTTGTCTTTGGTGAAAGGATCACTGCACTTGCACCCGTGCACTCTGCAGTTCGAATAATCGAGCCGATATTGTATTCATTGAATGATTCTCGGATATAAATCAACATCATGTTATCTTCACTTTCCTCTACTATCTTTTTAAATGATAAAACCGGTAATGCTGATCGCACCGCTATCACACCCTGGTGTTTGCCTGTATCCGAAACTCTATCCAGGAAATCCACCCTCACAAAACGCATCTTGATTTTGTGTTTTTTGGCTAATTTTACAATTTCATACATTTTGTCGTCTTTTTTGACCCGATCTCTGATGAAAATCTCCATCACATTTTCAGGATTTGCTCTGAGACTCTCTAGTACTGGATTTCTACCTTCTATATTCATGATAAAGTTTTACTAAGTCCAATTAAATCTTTCACTTCTACTACTGTTTTCACTCCAACTTCCGTTGCTTTGACTTTGCCTTTTTCAAGTATTGCTTCAACTGAAGTCATATCCTGTTCTAGTTGTTTTCTTCTCTCCCTAGCAAGTTTGAAATATCTCATATGCGCATTAAATAGTTTCTCTTTCACTTCTACATCTCCAACTTCACCTTTTGTGTATCGAGCTTTCAAATCCTGTACTTCCTCTGAATTATCATTTAATAAATCGTGGAAAATAAAAACTGGATTGCCTTCAACTTTACCTGGATCAGAAGCTTTGATTCTAGTAGGATCAGTAAAACAGCTCATAATCTGCTTGCGAATCACTTCTTCATCATCAAAAATCCCGATAACATTACCCAAACTCTTACTCATCTTTCTAACTCCATCAGTTCCAACTACTTTAGAGATTTCTTTTTTCTTGTCTATCATTGGTTCTGGCAGTGGGAAGAATTCCGTCTGGTAAGTTTTATTAAAATTCTGAGCAATATCTCTAGCTAATTCGATATGTTGTCTCTGGTCTTCTCCAACCGGTACTCCATCTGGCTTGTAGAGTAATATATCTGCTGCCATTAATATTGGGTAATTAAACAATCCCATATTAATATTTTCAACCACTTCACCCTCCTGAAGTTTATCTTTAAAAGCGTGCATTCTCTGCATTTGGCCGAAAGAAATGTAATTTGCCAATATTATTGCAAGCTCACTATGGCTTTCCACCTGTGATTGTCTGAAAAACACAACTTTCTCAGGATCCAAACCAAGTGCTAGGTAATCAAGAATGACATTTCTAATATTATTCTCTAAAACTGATTTATCCTTTACAGTTGTGAGTGCATGCAAATCAGCGATAAAGTAGTAAGCATTTTCAACTTCATTTTGCAGTTCTAGATGAGGTTTTATCGCGCCAAAATAGTTCCCAATATGAAGCATATTTCCACTGGGAGTGATTCCTGATACTACTGTTTTTATTTTGCTATCCATAAAACTGTTTTAAACTATTCGATTATAACAAATTATCAATTCTATAAATATCCATAGTGCACATAGTAATATATGAATTGCAACTTAAGCATAACATTGCAATATGTTAAAATTAAATATACCCCAATTTAAAAATGAAAAAATATCTCAAAATTTTCCTCATTTTACTCATAGCTCTTAGTATCTTTGGAATTGTATTCCTCCGAAATAACACATCTTTCCTAAACTTCGACATTTCCGAAGAAGAAATCTCACAAAACAACCTCAATCCAACTTCAATAGAAGTAGCAGAAATTGATTTGGTTAATCTAGTCTCGAAAGAATTAGTAGTACCCGAACTATATAAAAAAGATACATTTAACGAACCAAGAACTTTAAACTTGCCAGAAGGATATGAAATCAGTATTTATGCAGGAGGAATGAGAGCTCCTAGATTTTTTGATTTTGATGAAGGAGGAAATATTTATATCGCGGACAAAAGTAGTGGTGAAGTTTTATTACTCAAAGACGAAGATGGTGACAAAGTTGCTGAGACTAAAATTCCAGTTTTATCAGACTTACGTTCAGTTCACAGCGTAGACTTCTACAACGGAGACCTCTATGTGGCAGAAGAAAATCAAATCACTAGATTGAGAGGTATGAATCCTGATGGGACATTCGATGAATTCGTGATTTTAATTGATAATCTTCCATCGGATGGAGGACATACCACAAGAACTATAGTGATTGGCCCTGATGAGAAAATTTATTTATCCGTAGGATCAAGTTGTAATTTATGCGAAGAGGAAGATGAAAGAAGAGCTGCAGTTGTAAGATACAATCTCGATGGAAGTGGTGAAGAACTATACGCAGAAGGACTTCGAAACTCAGTTGGACTTGAATTTCATAATTTTGAGCTCTGGTCAGTCGATAATGGTCGAGATAGAATCGGCGACGATCTCCCACCAGAAGAAGTAAATATTGTTGAGCAAGGCAAACATTACGGTTGGCCTTTTTGTTACGGGAAAGGAGTAACAAACCCAGAATATCCTGATCGCTCAGATTATTGTGAAAATGAAACCACCTATCCAGTCTACGAAATGCAAGCTCACTCTGCTCCTTTAGGATTAACTTTCGCTCCTGATAATAGTGAACTAGCCAATAATTTGATCATTGCCTTTCATGGTTCTTGGAATAGGACAGTACCTACTGGCTACAAAGTTGTTAGAATTGACACGGCTAATGATAATGCAGAAACCATAAACTTTGTCACAGGCTGGCTTGATGAAAACGGCGATATTTGGGGAAGACCTGTGGGCGTAAAATTCAACGAACAAGGGGAGCTGTTTATTTCGGATGACGAAGCTGGAGCAATATATATCGTAACGAAACGGTTGGATTAACAAAATTTCTTACAAATCATTCAAAATTTAGAATTCAGTAATTATTGCTAATAAATTCGTTTGGGAATTATTCATTACGTACTAAATAAACAGACTCCTGCCTTCACAGGAGTGACAATACCCTCGATGTCATTACCTGTATCACTGTTCGTCATTACTGCACCACTGTTCGTCATTACCTACATCACTGTTCGTCGTTCCTGCACCACCCTATGTCATTCCTGCGAAGGAATGTCCCCCCTGTGAAGACAGGGGCAGGAATCCAACCAATAAAAAGCATTCTTAATTGAATCTCATCATGCTGAATACTCCCCTTTCATCTCTCGCCA
>JAGQLL010000037.1 GCA_020429395.1 Candidatus Dojkabacteria bacterium
TGAATTTTTTCAACCTGTTCTTCATTCAATTCCATATACGGAAAAATCCCCTTTTTATATCTAGTAATTATTTTCTCGATTTTGAAGTATGGGATGGTTTTTGAGTTGCGACAGAAGATTAAGGAATATACTTTTCAGAAAGATATTTCCGCTAAAAATCTCTTACAAAATTTTTTATTTCGAATCGAACTCCTCCCTCACACTTTCAAATTCCTCCAATGCATTCTTTAGATTATCGATAATCTCTTCAAGTAAAATTTCTGGCTCGGGTAGATTCTCAAGATCAACTAAACTATCATCTTTGATCCAAAATATATCTAAATTTGTGTTGTCTCGTTTGATCAGTTCTTCGTATGTATACTTCTTGAATCTTTCAGTTTCTTTTCGAGTACTCAAATCCTCTGCGTTATAAGATTTAATAAAGTCTTCTAGCTCTTTTGCGGATAGTGGTCTTTCTTTTAAAGTAAAGTGCATATTTGTCCTAAGGTCGTAATACCAAACTTCTTTAGTCCATGGCTCTTCGCTTGCTTTCCTTTTTTCGAAAAACACAACATTAGCTTTTACGCCTTGTGCGTAAAAAATCCCTGTTGGAAGTCTTAATATCGTATGTACATTGAATTGCTGTAATAATTTTTTGCGAACAATCTCGCCTTTACCAGCTTCGAAAAGCACATTATCTGGAAGGACAACGGCAGCTCGACCGTCAATTTTCAAAATAGTAGAAATATGTTGAAGGAAATTCAGCTGTTTATTTGAAGTTGTTGCCCAAAAGTCTTCTCTCTCGTACGAAAGTTGTTCTTTCGATGACACTCCCTCACCATTGGTTATAGTCACACTACTCTTCTTACCAAAGGGCGGATTTGTAAGCACAATATCAAATCTCTTCCCAGGATCTGACATTAGACTATCAGAAACAGTCACTGGAGATTCTTCTCCTCCAATTCCATGTAGAAATAAGTTCATAGCACAAAGTCTTGCAGTATTATCTACAATATCCCATCCGCTAAAGGTCTTTTCCTTCAAAAACTCTTTCTGTGCTTTATCGAGATTATAGTTATTAGTAATATAATCATGTGCTTCTAAGAAAAACCCTCCAGTTCCACAAGCAGGATCAGCGATTGTCTCTTCTGGTTTTGGGTTTGTGACTTTAACCATAGCATTGATTAATGCTCTAGGTGTGAAGTATTGGCCTGCTCCACTTTTAGTGTCTTGAGCATTCTTCTCGAGTAATCCTTCATAAATTTCTCCCTTAATATCCACATCCAATCCTACCCAAACTTCTTCGTCTATAAGTTTCAGCAATCGTTTTAACTTTGCAGGGTCTTGTATTTTGTTCTGAGATTTTCTAAAAATCACACCGAGTAATCCTCGTTCTTTACTCAAAGTTTGGAGAACATTTCGGTAATGTAATTCTAGTTCCCCACCATCAAGTTTGATTAAACTTTCCCAATCAAAACCTTTAGGGATGATATTTGGCCTGTTCAAAGGTGGCTTAGTCTGCTCATCAGCCATTTTGAGAAATAGTAGATAAGTTAACTGCTCAACATAGTCACCGTAACTGACACCGTCATCTCGAAGAGTGTCGCAGAATGACCAGACTTTTTGTACTAAGGTTGAAGAGTTATTTTTCATTTTAAATCCATCCTAATTTAAATACCATAAAGGACAACAGCATACTACCAACAAAAGTAAGAAGTGAAGTAGCTAACATAATTATCCAATTATCCTTAAGATTTGCGATAGCCGCTGATGTCTTTTTGGCATTTTCAGGACTATGAAAGTATACTCCTGTTTGTGTGTAATCAAAGAACGATATTGTCCAGGATAAGATTGTAAATATGATGACCAAGCTCAATAAAATATTTTCAATTGAATAATCTAACTTCGAATTTATAATCATAACTACAAATAGAAGCCCTATACTTCCGAAATATGAAAATTTAATCATACTTCGCGAAACTGATTTGTTTTTCAAATATTCTTGTATAAAAAGGTCGATTGGGTAAACTTCCCTTATATCGTCTCCAGAGACATAATAATTATAGCGACTGTTGCTCCCTGCGCTTGGGAAGATATCATCACGAAAATACACTTCTTTAGTTAGATTCCGAAATAGGATACGTATTTCTAATCTTTCGTTTGATGCAATTAAAATAAAAGCTTTATAGTTACGATCAATTTCTAAAAATTTGGATAATTCAATGGGTTTACCTGTAGATCTCTCAGACGTTACTTCGTTCAAAGGAATCTTCACTAGCTGGTTATTCAACCCTGCTTGTTCCAGATATTCACAAAAATTAACAAAATCTGATTTATCTAAGAATATTTTATCATCGTATTTCCCTTTTTTAACAAACTTTGTACTGTTTTTTTTCATACTAATTCCCCCTTAAAAGCCTTTTTAAGTATTGACTGTCTACTTGCATTGATAAGAATCTTGGCTTCATTGATAGATTTTTCCGCAAGTTCAGTCTTTGAGAACATTTCATCAATCTTGGCTAATAACGGTAGATAAAGATTTTCCGGGGGTACACTAAGTTCCATATCTCGTAAGTCGTTAGATCTTATAGCTTTGAATGTAGTGCCAATAGATTTGGCTATGAGTTTATTGACACTATTGTTAATTAAATACATTAGTAGCTTCGAGGGCATATTGTCGTTTGGCCTTATTGCGGCAAGGCCTCTCCCAATACCAGATTTGTGTGGATTAATATTTGTTGGACCGACAGGAGCTCTAACTGATATTAAAACATCTCCTTTTTCTGCAATTTTCTTTGGTTCAGTACACCATTTCACCACACTTGGATTCAAGACTCCAAATTCTGCTTTCCCTTGGAAAAATGGTAGTCCCCACCCTTCAGAATTATAAGTTGAAGATGGGGGAGACTGTCCCATAACTATTGTTGCGATTTCACTTAACTTCTTTGTTTGCCATTTATTTTTCATCAATATATCCAATTAACCGAAGTAAAACGAATTGAGAAGTGGTTAAAGCATAGTTCCTTAACAACCTCGCTTGGTCTTTTTTAGCAATATAGGGGTGCCCTCCATTATTACTCATAAGCACATAAATGCTTCCTAAAGCATTATCCTCTTTCTGTTCTAGCAAACCTTTTTTTTTAATGTAGTTAATACAATTACCAGCTTTATCTGATATTTTGGCATCAAGTACTTTATTAGTTTTGAAGAGTGACAGCTTCTTAGCCACCTGTCTAACTACTTCCTCAAAAAACTTCCTTGAGTTACTTATTGAATCATCCCATTTAGAATTAATATAGTGCTCCTCTGAAAGGTTAAGGTGATGAAGTATAGTATCTTGATTTTGTAATTTCGCTTCGGAAATTAATTCTTTTAGGTAGTTTCTCTCGGTATCAACATCCATTAAATCTTCTTCAGGAAGTAAAAGTAACCCTTTTTTATATTTATATCCATCGAGTTCAATTAATCCTAACAGTTCTTGTATCATATCTTTGTAGTTTTGAATGAAATGATCGTGACTGAAAGAGTCAAAGTAGTCCAGAATATCCTTTACCAGATTTTGCAAATAATTTTGACCTAAACGACGTCTATCTTCCCAGTTAAAATTGGGAGTTACGATGGCTAAGGTCTCGCCTGTATGAAGTTTAGCAATATGTTCTTTAACCTCTCTAGGCTTGAAAAGATTTTTAACAGAATTGCAAAACCAAGCCTCATATTCATTTTCAAATAGGAAATCGTAAAAAATGTCTCTATAAACTCTTTCCTCAAGTTTCCGCTTATAGTTGGATGTAGAATATGTAGAGGAAGTGAATTTAGCAGAGTATATCTCTCCAAGCTTTAATGCAGTTTTTCTTGATATCATACTATTGACTCAACTAAAACGTAATTTAACTCCTCAAGGACTGGTTCCAACTTCTCTCCAAACACCTCATACGCTTTAAACAACCCTCCATATTGATTAAACGGTGTGTCGTCAAAGTCATCCTTTTCTATACTTGCGGAGTATGCAATATGTTGTTTGATCATGTCAAGCCATCTTATTTGATTTTCAGTATATACAACCCCCTTTTTCTTTTGATTCTCAAGCCAGTTATCGAAATTCTCGTCAACTGTTTGTTCGAATGGAGCTAACTCCTTCTGCCTTCCTATCGCAAAGCGAACAAGGGAAATTATATTTGTAAGTAATTTATCAGAAGCTTCACCTTTGACTTTTGATCTTTCTAGTTCTGCGTATGCTTTCCACACAATAGTTGAATTCAGACCATTCCTAGACATTTTCTCTGCCAGTTCTCGAATTTGTTCGTACATTAGGTGTTGTTTGCGATAGGGTTGGTTGTAGATTATCTCCAGTGCAGTAATTTCGTCTTTGTTGTCTTCTATAAATTGTTTGAAATCAGTTACGATCTTCTGAGCCCTGACCGAGTCTCCACTGACTCCAGTGAAAGAAGTAACCTCATCTACACTTACTGTATCTATGGTTTGTTCATTTCTTTGTTTGATATCCAAAATTGTATTTCGAAAATCCGGATTATCGAATGGAAGGGTAGCTTCTACGGATAGTTCCTTTTGAGCTTTTTCGATTTCAGCTTCAGAGATTTCATTGTTTCCAGAAAGTATTCTAGCTTTTTGCTCTATTTTGTCAGGATCGACTGCATCAAATAATTTATTAATTATATTCTTAATACTATTTCCCCCTATGCTACGATTTATCTCTTCTCTTTGAGCATCATCAATCGATCTATCAAACCTTGCCAATCTATTAGCAAGTGATAATAGTGTGTCCTTGTCATGGTTTCCAAAAGCTACATTATTCATAAGTTGCTTAAAACTTATACCGGGTTTCTTCTCAAGTGGTCGACTATCGATTTTAGCCGTTTCCATCACTCCAACAGCGTCAAAAATAACAAAATGATCTTTATAATTTGCATCAGGTGTGACTGTTTTCAAATCAGTTTCTTTGATGGTTCGCGTTCCTCTACCGATCATTTGTTCGAAATAGACTCTCGATTTTACATCTCTCATAAATATCAGTACCTCTAGTGGCTTAATATCCGTTCCAGTGGATATCATATCTACAGTAACTGCGACTCGTGGATTATATGAATTCCTGAAACTTTTGATCAAATCCTCTGGCTTATCTCCAGTGGTGTTATAAGTAATTTTTTTACAGAAATCACTTCCTTTCCCGAATTCCTCTCGAACAATCTTTACTATGTCTTCGGCATGAGAATCTGTTTTCGCAAAGATAAGCGTTTTCGGTACTTCTGTTCTGCCAGGAAATATCTCAGGAAGCTTTTCTTTGTATGTTCTAACAACTGTCCTTATTTGGTCAATCGAAACTACATCTTTATCAAGTTGAGTTGAATCATATTCCAAATCCTCATCAAGTTTCTCCCACCTTACTTTCCTAGTATCCCTATCTCTTTTGTCGACGAAAAATCCAGCATCAACCCTACTACCTTCTGTTCCAATCTTAGTTTCTATTTTGTAGACATCGTACGGGACATTTACTCCATCTGCGACAGCTCTTTCATGAGAATATTCCATTACAAGATTTTGTCTAAAAAATCCGAATGTTTGCTTTGACGGAGTGGCAGTTAAACCTATGATATAAGCATCGAAATATTCTAAAACTTGTCTCCAAAGGTTATATATTGATCTATGTGCCTCGTCTGTGATTATGAAATCATATGTTTCTATCGGGAAATTGGGATTGTATTCTAAAATTCCTGGATTTATTTCCAAATCGCCTTCAAAACCAGATTCTTCTTCAAAGTCTGGATCTAGTTCAGCATCACCTTTTAACATTGAGTACAGTCTTTGTATCGTCGTGATAGTTACTTTATTGACCGAGTCAAGCTTGTTTGCCTTTAGGTGTTGAACATTATAAAGCTCTGTGAATTTCCTGCCATCGTCAGGAGTTATAAATTCCTGAAATTCTCGATTCGTTTGTTTCCCGAGATTCCCTCTATCAACCAAGAAAAGGACTCTTTTAGCTTTTGCAAACTTCAGTAATCGATATACCTCGGAAACTGCCATATATGTTTTACCACTACCAGTCGCCATTTGTATCAAAGCTCTGGGCTTATCTTGATTAAACGACTTCTCAAGGTTTGTGATAGCGTCAAACTGACATAAGCGTAAGCCTTCTAATGATAATTCAGGGAACTCAGTTAGTCGTTTTCTCAATGTTTCTGGTTGCTCTAACCATTCTTGAAGAGTTTCTGGTCGATGGAATGCGAATATGTTTCTTGCTCTGGGTTCTGGGTCTCTCAGGTCTCTAAACTGAGTTTCTATTCCTGTACTTTCGTAATTAAACGGAAGTCTTTCCCGAATTTTGAATATGCTATTTGCCAGAGATTCCGCATATCTTTCAGTTTGCCCTTCTACACCAGTTAATGTAAAACCTTCGGGTTTAGCTTCTACAACTCCTACAGGTTTACGATTTACGAAGAGGATATAATCTGCAGGTCCCGAACTTGTTTGAAATTCTCTTACAGCAATTCCTAAGCCGGCTCCCAGATTCGCTCTGTCAACATCCTGAACAATCCAGCCTGCTAAATTTAGTAATTTATCTATGTTGATTCGTGATTTTTCTTCGGGTGTCATTTAATCGTAATTTATTATATGTGTATTATGGGATGTATTATAACTTTTTCGGTTTCTAACTAGCAACCTACTACTAGTAATGTCAAAACAACATTGTTAATCTCCTATTTTCTTAATAATCAATCCTACCAACTAATTTAATTGTACTATTGAAGAATTCTATTCCTGATCTGCTGATTTTGTAAGCTTCGTCTCTCTGTGGATCAAACTGCCCTCGATACGCCATGGTAGTGGTTTCTAGGTTGAAGTTGATTATACTATTTATACGAATTCGTGGAAAGTTCAATCCTTATTCTCTTTATTTGGCAAAGCATAGAGGCCAATTGATAATACACTAAACCAACCTATCGTAATTAATAACTGGATAAAAAATATAGGGAAGTTTTTTTCCACATCCATAAGGGAAGTAGTCATACTCCAAGCCGGTTCTCTTCTTGATTCTTCGAATTGCCTACCAAGACACTCGATGATCGGACCAGTATCACAGAACTGGTTAAGTTCCTTAAGTTTTTCCGTTTCCGTATATGGGAAGAATAATAAGTTTAGTGCTAGTGCTACAAGAAGTGAAAAAATGAAAAAATTACGCATAAGTATCAATTCTCAATTAATTAAAATCATACACTATACTTACGATGATATCCATAATCGATATTTCCGAAATAAAGTATTAAAAATGGGGGTGTGACCAGTTCTGAGATTTATTGATAGTTTTTGTTACTTGAAATGATTGTTTTAACATCTTTCGCTACATCAAATACAAATTCCAAGTCTTGGTCGTTATAGAGTTTATCAATCCTTTTAAGATTTCCAATATGAAGCCTATTTCTAAAGGACCTTACTCTGTCCAGGTTACTTTCTAGTTCTGGTTCAATTATGTGATATTTAGAACAATAGTCTATAACCCTGTTAAAGTCCAATTTATTGATATCGATAGGCATCTGTTCACGTATTAATCCAACTACTTGTTTGTTCGGACTTATCTTGTAAAGCATTCTAATGTC
>JAGQLL010000038.1:0-6575 GCA_020429395.1 Candidatus Dojkabacteria bacterium
TTAATAATATTGGACCAGGGATAATTTTCGCCGACTTGATATTTCCAATAATAGTTATTTGGTATCTTTTCCGTTTGAGAAGTAACTGAAATTAACGGATTTAGAAAGTGAATAGTACTAGAGAAAACAATTGTGTAGTTGAAAATCGGTTAGTTTAGTATTTCTGGAAATTTAATATCTATTTGGTTCTTTCTTTTTCCAACCATTTGAAAACTCTTCTATATCATCACCTTCGTTTCCCCAGAAACTTGGCATTGTGGTCGCCTCATATTTTTTGCCATCTTTGGTTTTAACTACAAACTTAGCTTCAAAAATTATCATCTTATCTTTTTTCCTATCGGTCTTAATCAAGATATTTGCTTCAGTTATTTCTTCTTCGTCAATTTTATAATTGTCTAAATGATTCAGAAAAAATCCTCTATATTCAATAATTGTTGATTGTATGTCCGAACATGCTTCTTCCGAGAGATATTCCGGATACTTGTTATCCAAGAAAAGATCGAGCTTTAGATTGATGACGATTTCTGGTAGGTATAAATGCGACCAGAATCGAAAATAATTTTCAGGATGATCTGTCAAGCTCATGATTAAATTGTTGCAGATGCCTTGGAGGTGTTTTGTGTTTTTTATAGTATTAAAAACTTTATAATTATATTTTTTCAACTATTTGAAAGATTTGATGGAATTATTATATGAGTGATGAATCCCTATGATTACTCTGACATGTTTTAACTTTAGTTTCAACCACATCATTGCTATAATCGTCTAAATTAGTAACAGAATATGTCCTGGATAACCTACTCATTTCTTATGTATGCCTTTTCGGTGGTAACTTATTTAGCATTGCGTGTACTTCAAAAGAAAGGTGTCCCCTCAAGTGTGAACAATTTCTATATGTGGGCTTTTTCAGCTCTTACTTTCATAGCTATAGCTGTTTTCCAGAGGAGGAATACTGAACTTCAAATCGAATACATCTTGTTTCTATTGGCGACGGCATTTTTCTTGAGTTATCTTGGGCAGATATTTTCACTTGAAGGAATTCGAAAAGCAACAAATCCAGGATACAGTTTAATGATTCAGAAATCCTATGCAATTTATACTGCAGTTGCTTCAGTATTTCTCTTTAATTCCGAACTTACAGTAAAAAATGTTATTGCGATAATCATCGTGATAATGTTTTTGGCTTTAATCATAAAATCAGACAAGAAAGAGTCGAAGAACAAATTATCAAATGGTTGGATTCGAGATTCATTCATTTCATTTTTCCTATTTGGAACTAATGCCCTCGCAGCAAAATGGCTTCTCGACCAAGGGGTAGATCCTTTTATTAGAGGTTATTATGTATTAATTTTCCTCTGGCTGTTATTCTCTTTTGATTTATTCCGCAAAGTCAGAGTTGATAAAACAATACTAAAATACGTGAAAAACAAGAGTAATTATTTCTGGTTTATATTGATGGGAATTACAACAGGACTTTTCAATCTTACTATGCAGTATGCCTACGAATACACTCCAAACGTTGGTTATGTAAATATTATCAATACTGCTTCAATCGGAGCTATTACAGTTCTCTCTGCAATTCTATTCCGGGAAAAACTTGGGATGAACAAGTTAATAGGAGTACTTGGAGTTACCGCTGGAATTGTGTTATTGATAATTTAATATACGGATTGTTATAGTCTCCAATTAAAAAACGTTAATGAAGAATTCCAATAAAAACATCATAGCAACAATCATCTTCTTAAGAATATTTGCAGCACTATCAATGTTTGTTTGGCCAGTATTAGGTTTTGTGTTTGTATTGATGATGGATTTCATTGATGGGTACATACTCAAACATAGATATGGATTTAGCCCAGAACAATATCATCGTATTGACAAACCATTGGACTGGTTTGACTATGTGGTGATGTTGACAATTGGTTTAAGAATTGAATTTTCACTTCTTCTGGTAACTTTTTTCATTTTCAGATTGGTTGGACAATTCTTTTACATGAAAACCAAAAACCCAAGGTATTTCATAGTGTTCCCAAATCTATTCGAGATAGTGTATTTGTGGATAGTGATTCTAAAATACCATTCAATCGCTCTTACAGTTTTTGTCGTGATCTTCAGATTGCTAGAAGAATTATATATTCACGAAGTTTTACCAAATTATCTACAAAAGAAAGGAGAGTATCCTAAATTTATGCATAGATTAGGATATAATGATAAATTCTAGCTATGGCGAAAATGGATTTCTCAAAAATAAAACTAATTTTCCTAGACGTAGATGGTGTTATCGCTAAGAATTTCATGACGCCAACGACACCCGAAATGCTTGCGGCGTTAGATAGTCTGACAAGTAAGTATCATGTTTCCTTATGTACTGGTCGTAGCGTACAAAGTGCAAAACATATCATAGATGGTGCCGAGCTCAAAAATTTTTATCATGTGTTAGAGACTGGTAGTAAGGTTTTGGCTCCTGGAGGCAAATTTGAATATGAGAAAACTTTGTCGAAAGATGAAATTAATAAACTTATTGACATGACTAATCCAATGGGTTGCTTCTACGGAGTATGTGTAAATGGAGAATGGATTGATGATATTAAAGAGGTTAGTAGTGATGCAATAACTATCTTATCAATTAATACAGATTCGAAAGAAAAAACCAGAGAAGTATTAGATGTGATTGAGCCTATAGCAGAGAATTTTTATATTTCAACATTAGTGAGCTCATTTTATCCTGACGGAGCCCATATACATATCACAAATAAAGACGTATCAAAAGGCGAGGGTGTTAGATACGTTAAGAATGCCTTAGGGTTATCAAAAGAAAATTGTTTGGGTGTGGGAGATAGTATAGGGGATTTACCAATGTTAAAAGAATGTGGAATAAAAGTGGTAATGGGTAATGCAGACGAAGAAACCAAATCACATGCTGATTTGGTGATTGGCGATTTTGAAGATGATGGTTTGATCAAGTTTATCCAAGAAAATCTCCTATAGGGAAAATTCAGAATTCTGAATTCTATAATTCCCAAACATTGTATATTGGTTAGAATAAAGAAAATTTACATTTCTAACTTTGCAAATTTCCCGCTAATCATATAAAATCCTTAATGAGAGATAACAATTTCTGTTGTTTCTTTTTGGCTTCAGGAAATTACTACCCTGACATATTTGATTTTTTTAATATTTTTTTGCGATGGCTACAAAATTTGATTATTCAGTAGTTAAAGATCTTCAGAATTACAGAAATATCGGTATTATTGCCCATGTTGATGCGGGTAAGACTACAACTACAGAGAGAATTTTATTCTATACAGGTAAAAAACATAATGTTGGTGAAACTCATGATGGTGGTGCAGATATGGACTTCATGGATCAAGAGAAAGAAAGAGGTATCACTATTCAATCAGCAGCTACTACATGTTTATGGACATTAAATGATGTAATTCATCGTATCAATATTATTGATACGCCAGGTCATGTCGATTTTACTGCAGAGGTAGAGAGATCACTTAGGGTGCTAGACGGTGCTGTTGTGATTTTCGACGGAAAAATGGGTGTAGAACCACAATCTGGAAAAGTATGGGGCCAAGCTGATAAATACAATGTTCCACGTATCGCATTTATTAACAAATTGAATCTTATTGGTGGTGACTATGAAATGTCATTGAAGTCAATTCAAGACGAACTAAGTTCAGATGCGGTCGCTATTCAGTATCCGATTGGAAAAGAGCATGAAATAAGTGGTTATGTTGACTTGGTTACTATGAAAGCTTACCAATACGCTAACGAAGAAAAACAAGAATTTGTTGAAATTGATATTCCCTCAGACATTAAAGCCAGAGTCGAAGAACTGCACGATGTTTTAGTAGAAAAAGTTGCAGAGGCTGACGATACATTGATGGAAAAATATTTAGAAGATGGTGTTCTTGAAGTCGAAGAAATCTACACAGCACTTAGAATGCACACACTAGCTAGAAAAATCTTCCCAGTTATGGGTGGTGACTCAAGAATGGCAGATACAAAAGTATTGCTAGATGCAATTTGTAGATATCTTCCATCTCCTTATCAAAAGGTGTACACAATGCATGATCCAGATACTGGAGAACTTGTAGAAAAACTTGGAAAAGTTGTTGCTGTGAACACAGAGACAAAAGAAAGAGTTGAGCTTGAAATCAAAGAGGATGAAGAATTTGTAGCATTGGTGTTCAAGGTTGCAGTTGATCCACATATTGGACAATTAACTTTTGCAAGAATCTATAGTGGAACCTTAAACGCCGGTTCAACAGTATTTAATAGTACAAAAGGAAATAGAGAAAGAATAGGAAGGGTTCTATTGATGCATGCAAATGACAGAGAAGATATTTCAAAAGCAAGAGCAGGTGACATAGTAGGACTAGTTGGAATCAAAGACTCATATACTGGAAATACATTATGTATGGAAGATCGACCAGTAGCATTAGAGAGTATCGAATTTCCAGATCCTGTTGTGAGTCTTGCAATTGAGCCAAAAACGAAGTCCGATCAGGAAAAACTCGGAGAAACTCTAAGAAGATTGATGCAAGAAGATCCAACATTTAAAGCAGAAAGTAACAAAGAAACGGGACAAACAATTATTTCAGGAATGGGAGAACTTCATCTTGAAATCAAAATGGATATCTTGAAAAGAGAATACAAAATTGACGTAACAGCTGGTAAACCTCAGGTCGCATATCGAGAAACTATCGAAGGAAATGTTGAGCATCATGAACTATTGAAGAAACAAACTGGAGGAGCAGGTCAATTTGCTGATATAACATTTATAATTGAACCACAAGAACAAGGTGCAGGTTTCAAGTTTGTTAACAAGATCAAAGGTGGTGCAATTCCTACAGAATATGTTCCATCTGTGGAAAAAGGTATGGTTGATGCCATGAAATCCGGTGTACTTGGAGGTTTCCCCGTAGTAGATGTTATGGTTACACTCACAGACGGTTCCTATCATGATGTTGACTCAAATACAGATACATTTAGAATTGCTGGTTCAAAAGGTTTGAAAGAAGCTATGAGAAAAGCTAAACCAATTTTATTGGAACCAATTATGAAAGTGAGTGTAGTAGCACCTGATGAATTTGCTGGAGATGTTACTGGAGCATTATCTTCCAAAAGAGGTGTTATTAAAAGTATGAATCCAAAAGGCAAGGTTCAAGAGATTCATGCAGAGGTGCCTTTGGGAAATATGTTTGGATGGATAAATGATATCAGATCAATGAGCAAAGGTAAGGCAACATCTGTGATGGAATTTAGCCATTATCAGAAAGTGCCTGATGGACTCGTAAATGAAGCTTTGGGAGTAAAATCTTAATAAATTGAATTTGTTATAAACTGTAGTACAAAATACTTGCGAAAATAGATGAAATTTGTTATAAATGATTCGCTATTTTGGCTATTTTATAGCTTTTCGTTTGTATGTAATTCAAACTGCCATCAGAAGATGGAATTATAATTATTTATTATTTTAAGTTTTTTACAATGGCTGACAAAAAATTCGACAGAACAAAACCACACATTAATGTCGGTACACTAGGTCATATCGATCATGGTAAAACCACATTGACAGCAGCATTGATTGCATTTGCACAAAGAAAAGGAAGAACAGCATCAGAAAAAGGCTATGCAGAAATTGCAAAAGGTGGAGTCGTTCGAGATAAAACAAAAATTGTTACAGTAGCATCTTCACATGTTGAATACGAATCAGAGAATAGACATTACGCTCATATTGATTGTCCAGGTCACAAAGACTACATCAAAAATATGATTACCGGTGCCGCACAAATGGACGGTGCTATTTTGGTTGTATCTGCAGCTGATGGTCCAATGCCTCAGACAAAAGAACATGTCATCTTGGCTAGACAGGTAGGTGTAGAACATATCGTGGTTTTCATCAATGTTTTTGATGATGACATGGATGAAGAGTTACTTATGTTAGTAGAAGAAGAAATTCGAGATATCTTGAAAAAATACCAATACCCTGGTGATGAGACACCTATTATTAAAGGTAGTGCTAAAAAAGGTCTAGAGGGTGGTGACGAAGGTGACAAAACAATGCAAGAACTTATGGATGCATTGGATTCATTTATCCCAGAACCAGAAAGAGAAATTGACAAACCATTCTTAATGGCTGTAGAAGACGTATTCTCAATCGAGGGTCGTGGTACAGTTGCTACAGGAAGAATTGACAGAGGTAAAGTTAAAGTTGGTGATGTTATTGATCAAGTTGGTTTAAATGAAGCAATCAAACAAATCACAGTAACTGGAGTAGAGATGTTCAATAAACAACTCGAAGAAGGTATTGCAGGTGATAATGTAGGAATCCTAATCAGAGGTTTGAAGAGAGAAGATATCGAAAGAGGACAAGTACTTGCTCAAAAAGGTTCGATACAACCTCATACAGAATTTGAAGTTGAAGCATATATCTTGACCAAGGACGAAGGTGGAAGACACACAGCATTCTTTACAGGATACAAACCTCAGTTCTATATCAGAACAACTGACGTAACCGGAGAAGTTACACTACCAAGTGGAACAGAAATGGTAATGCCTGG
>JAGQLL010000038.1:6721-7563 GCA_020429395.1 Candidatus Dojkabacteria bacterium
GAGGATCCCTTCTTTTTAGATAATGCTCTTTTAAATAAATGCAAAAAATTAGAATTAAAATAAAAGGTTATGATAGTAAGGTTGTAGATAAAGCTGCTGAGCAGATTATCGAAACTGCAGTAAGAACAGGTGCAAAAACATTGGGTCCTATTCCACTTCCTACAAAGAAGATGAAATTTGTTACTCTACGTTCACCTCATGTTGATAGTAGATCAAAAGAGCATTTCGAATTAAACACACATAAGAGACTAATTGATATAATTGAACCAACAAGTAAAACCGTTGATTCACTCACACACTTACAGCTTGCTGCAGGTGTTTGGATAGAAATTAAATAATTTATAAATATTTTATGGTTAAATTTCCATTATTGGAGAAACCTGAAATTAAATTAGAGTAAATATAAAAAAGGTAAACAGCTAATAAACTGTAGCCCTTAGGGCTCAATTTTTTATAAAGAGACAAAATTTACTTACAAAAATTAATGATAGAGATGAAAGCATTATTGGCACAAAAAAGAGAGATGACTCAAATCTACGATGAAGATGGGGCAGTTATTCCTGTCACAATTCTTGATGTCAGTGATGTATATGTCATTGGTATAAAAAATAGTGAGAAGGATGGTTATGATGCTACTATCCTAGGTAAGGGTAAAAAGAAGAATGCAAACAAACCTGAAGTTGGTAAATACAAAAAACTTGGCTTTGTACCGAACTACATTAAAGAAATTAGAGACTTGGTGCTTGAAACCGATGAGAATTCAAAACTTACAGTTTCTCTATTCAAAAATGGCGAGATTGTTTCAGTTACCGGTAGTTCAAAAGGCAAAGGTTTTCAAGGTG
>JAGQLL010000001.1 GCA_020429395.1 Candidatus Dojkabacteria bacterium
CCGTTGTACATACCTTTTACCTGGGGCAATGTCATATGTGATTCATCAACGAACAATAGCCAATCATCAGGAAAGTAATCAAGCAAAGTAGAAGGTGGTGTTCCTGGTTTCCTGTTATCAATATACCTTGAATAATTCTCAATACCAGAGCAATAACCAAGTTGTTCTAACATCTCAATATCATAATTCACACGTTCATTGAGTCTATGTGCTTCCAAGTCTTTTCCTCTTTCTTTCATAATAGCAACTTCCTTTTCTAAATCATCCTTTATTTTAGGAATAACAAGTTTCAAAGATTCAAATGGAGTTACGAAATGCTTTGCAGGAAAAATTTTATACTCTTCAAGTCTCTGTACCACTTCTCCTGTGATCGGATTTATCAATTTTAGGGCTTCAATTACATCGCCGAAGTATTCTACTCTCAAGGCAAAGTTCTCAGAAGCAAGAAAGACATCGAGGACATCTCCTCTAATCCTAAATAATCCGGAATAGAAATCATATTCGCTTCTCTCGTATTGCATATCGTTTAGATGTGTTAGCAGTTTTGATCTTTGATAGGATTCCCCTACTTTTAATGTTCTACTAAGAGATAAATAATCATCTGGATTACCAAGACCATATATACAAGAAACAGATGCAACTATAATGGTGTGTTTCCCGCTTAGTAATGACTGTGTAGCAGCATTTCGGTAACGTTCTATAACTTCATTTAAAGTTGACTCTTTGGCGATATAGAGATCGCGTCTGGGTATGTAGGCTTCTGGTTGGTAGTAATCGTAATAAGAAACGAAATATTCAACTGCGTTTTCGGGAAAGAATTCTTTAAATTCGGAATAGAGTTGAGCAGCTAATGTTTTATTATGTGCTAAAACAAGTGTGGGTTTCTGAACATTCTGAATAATATTTGCCATTGCAAATGTTTTTCCAGAACCTGTAACTCCAATTAGAGTTTGGTGTTCAACTCCCAAGTCTAGTCCTTTGGATAATATGTCAATCGCTTGTTGTTGATCGCCTGCAGGTTTATATTCTGAATGAAGTTTAAACATTATTATTTTCTTTGATCAATTTTTCCATAAATTGTGAATAGAAGTGAAGATTGTGAATGCTAGCTAACCTATATCCACTACCCTCACCAATCTTTAGCAGATAACGAAGATATGCTCTAGATGTAGTTTTGCAAGTTAGGCAATTACAAGTACTATCTAATGGACTCTCATCATATTCATAGCGAGAATTTGATAAGTGTAATACCGAATAATCATCATATTCTTTATCACCAATTTCTTTATTAACGTAAATATATCCATGCCTCGCATTTCTTGTAGGTAATACTGTATCAAATAAATCCCATCCGACAGAAATCGCGAATTTGAGATTATCTGGTGTCCCAACTCCAAGTGCATATCTTAGTTTATCTTTTGGCATTGATTCAGCTAAGAATTGAAGAAGTTCTTTATAAAATCCACCTTCATGTGAATAGTCCCATGTTCGTTTCAGTTGAAGAGGAAGTCCACCAAGTCCATATACGTCAAATCCAACCTCTACGAGGGCTTCTAGGCTGATTTTCCGATACTCGAAATTACTACCACCTTGAACAACAGCAGTTAGTAGAGGTCTTTTTACTTTTTTATTATTAAATTCACTTTCGGATAAATTATTGATTTCTAAAAACATCTTCTTTGATCTTTTCGCCCAATCTGTTGTCCTCTCGACTGACTTTTTAATATCTGTAAGACTAGCATTTTCTAGAACCGGTTCGTCTAAAACAACTCTTATGTCTGAACCAATATTTGCTTGTATTTGCTGAGAAGTTTCGGGCGAGAGGAATTTGTATTGTCCAGATTCATAATCAACAAAACTGCATCCTGCATCTGTAATTTTGTTTTTTACATTTGGTCTTCGTGAGATTAGCG
>JAGQLL010000039.1 GCA_020429395.1 Candidatus Dojkabacteria bacterium
GTACAAGAAAGTGAAAAGTTAAATATAAAGTTGTATATGCAAAGGTTTGCCAACACAAATGTAAGCCGACAAGCTCTTTTGTCACCATTCTCTTGATTACTTTCTCTAGCTTGGTTAAACTAAAATACAAAATTTAATCAAACTGCCATATTTATAATGAAAAATCTTAAAGTTATATTCATTCTGTTTATATTTTCCCTCTTTATTTCATTAGGGAATGTACACGCACAAACAGTCACTCCGGAGCCAACGACTGAGCCATCACCAACGGTTACTCTTACTCCAGCTCCTACAAATGCACCACTACCCACGACTGTAATCCCAGGTATACCGCAGGAATTATCAGCTACGGTGATTAATGATGATAGAATCGATATCTCCTGGAATAGATCTGCGAATTCCACTGCATACGAGCTTTTTCGAAATAACGAAATGGTCGCTGTTGTAAGTTCTTTATTCTATTCAGATAATGGCTTGGAACCCGAAACATCTTATAGTTACAAAGTTCGTGCATACGATGGGTCAAATTATTCAGGGTTTTCAACAACTGTAAGTGCGACAACTAAGTCCGAAGTTGAAGATTTGCCAAACCCGACAATTCCCGAAGGTCCAGAAATTGATGAAAAAACACCTTCAGTAGTTGAAAAGTTTGGTTTTGTTACAGTTGGTACAGAATCATCTGGCTATAATGAAATCCCTATGTTTGATGCAGGGGAAGATTTTACAATAAACGGAAGAACAGAATCCTATGCTGACATTGAAGTTATAGTAAAATCTGATCCAAAAAGTTATTTCGCAAAGGCAGATGAAGATGGTTTCTGGGTGATAAAAGTTGATACTACTTTATTAGATCCCGGAATGCATACATTTCAGATTAAAATATCTGCTGATGAGTTCCCAGAGATCTACGAAAGTGAGGAATACACCTTTGAAGTCAGTGAAAAACCAGTAGAAGAAGCTGTTATTGAGGAATCCTCTTTCTCCACTAAAGTCAGACTAATAGCTTTAGGTTTGATAGTTCTTGTTATCGTCATTTTTGTAATAGCAGTGATTTTCGCGAAGAAAAAAGGTCTATTCAAAAAAATCTCCGGAGAATCGAAAGCGGACCCTGGAGAAGCATTAGGAACACCTGCAAAAGCGACATTCAGCGAGGATATGATTCAAATAGATGATGAAAGCACACCAAAATCAGAAACTTCTCAAGCAGAAGTGGAGAATGAAGTCGAAACAACTCCTGATTCTGTGATAGTAGATAAACCAGAAACTGAAACTCCTGAGTTAACAGAGGAGATAGTAGTTAATGCGCCAATCGAGCCAATCAACTCCGAATTATCACCTGAACAGACTGTGGTCCCTGAGGCTACATTTGAAACTGTGGAAGATCCACAAATTGATACGATTGATAACCAAATAACTACTGATAATGAAGATAACAAACTCGGAGATAGTATATTAGATGATCAACCATTTGCTGAGGAGTCAGAACAAAATGAAAGTGTTGAAGGTCCAGAAGTAGCTCATAGTGTAGAAGAAATTGACACAGATGGAGTATCGGTGGATGTGGAAGATCTTGGAGTCAACCCGTATGCAGATGTTGTACGCAAGAGCTATGCTCAAGAAATGCCCGATGAAGAGAATCTACCCGTTATGGACTTATCAACTGGGGAGACTTCTATTGAAAATGCTTTTACGGTAAGCGAAACAGGACCAATCACAGCTGTTCCTGCTCAAGAGCCAAACAAAGCACAAGCTCAACCTATTGAGGATTATTCATCTACAACTCCTGTGCTTGATCAAAGTTCGGGAGCCAATTCTCCTGAGGATAGTATGGTCTCAGGTGTTTCAAATGTTTCTGCTACATCGATTGAAAATCCAGAAGGTATCGTAGAGCCAGAAAATAAGCCTGAAGAGACAAATTCACCGACTTCGATGTAACGAACTAGGCTTTTTGCATGATTACGTAAGTATTGTCACTATCAGAAGTATATCTTGCAAGTGGACGTAAATGTGAGTTTCGGATTATGGATTGTTTTTCTTCTTCCGAAAAATGATGGCAATATCTCTGTGTGTCAGTACTATCGGACCATTTCAGTAAATGATCACCTTCTTCAAGGTCTTTTTTGTCAAAATTCGATAAAGACCATGGAAAAATTCTACTCTGCATCCTATTTTCTCTCATAAAGTCCCAAAACGTAAGTATGATAATCCCATTTGGGTTCAGTAACTCTGATAACTGTTTTATTAATTCTAATCTATTCGAATTTCCTGGAAAGTGGTGTAATACAGCTATCAGTAAGATTAAGTCGTATTTCTCGTAAGCGATTTTTGTGAAATCGTCATTTGCTATATCAAAACGCATGAAATAAGAGTTTTCATCTGCTAATTTGTTCTGACATTCTGTGATGAAATTTGAAGAGTGGTCAATACCTAGATATTTGAAATTATCATTGTTTTCTCTCAGAAAGCTTAAAAACCGTCCATTTCCGCAACCTACGTCTAATACATTTTTGATATTGGGATTATATGTTTTTACAATTTCCCATGCTTTCTGCCATCCTTTCCAGTAATAATTTCTAGTATTCGAGAACTCTGTGGCATTTTTTTCGTAGAAAATGCGATTAAGTTCGATTAGTTTTTGTCTAATGTCGTCTTTCATATCTGATTATCATATTCTATCATGCCTAACTAAAAAACTTATGAATAATCACCCATTCAAATGTTACAATGCAAGGACTATGGATCCAAAAAATTATAAAAATGATTTAGAAAAAATTTTCAAAGAAATTTCTTTGATTCCAGATAATAAATGGAGTTATAAAAAATTTCATAAAATTTTACGTAATCATCCAAGAGATGGTTCGGGTATGTTCAGTCGAAATAATCTAGTCGAAGGATATCGATACCTATCAGAAATCGGAGGAACAGAAGTCGACCAAAGGGTGTTGGACAGAATTAAAATGAGACCTACCAGAACAATTTCCGGAGTTACGCCTGTCACAGTATTAACCAAGCCTTTCCCCTGTCCAGGGAAATGTATTTTTTGCCCAAATGATGTCAGAATGCCCAAGAGCTACCTCCGAGATGAACCTGGTGCCCAAAGAGCCGAGAGAAACAGTTTCGATCCTTATTTACAGACCTATAACCGTTTATTAGCACTCCATAACATCGGACACAACACAAGTAAGGTTGAGCTGATTGTATTGGGAGGAACGTGGTCGTTTTATCCTGAAAACTACCAAATATGGTTTGTTAAAAGATGTTTTGATGCAATGAACGACTTTGGAGTTGAGGATAACAGGGACAAAATCATAGTGCAAAATGATTTTGAAGAAGCTGATAAAGCCCCAAATCGTAAAATCGATGGTGGAAGAAAATCCTATAATCAAATTATAAATGAAGTTGTTCACAATAAGGGCAAAAGATTGATTTCTGAGACTGAGATGTCTACTTGGGAAAATCTTGAAGACGCCCATAAACAAAATGAAAATGCGCAGAGTCGTTGTATCGGGCTAGTCATAGAAACAAGACCAGATTGGATTAATGAATCAGAAATAGTTAAATTTCGAAGATTAGGTGCTACAAAGATTCAAATAGGGATTCAAAGCCTTGATGATAAGGTGATGGAACTAAACAAAAGGGGTCATGGTAGAAAGGAGACAGAAAATGCTATTCGATTATTACGACTTGGTGGATTTAAAGTTCATGCACATTGGATGCCTAATCTTTATGGATCGACTGTAGAAAATGATATTCTTGATTATAGGCGACTCTGGGAAAAACAAATCCAACCAGACGAATTAAAGGTTTATCCTACCAGTATCATTTCTAACACAGGGCTTTATGATCTTTACAAAAAAGGTGAATATAAGCCATACACATATGAAGAATTACTAAAGGTAATGACAGAGATCATGCCTTTGACACCTAGGTATTGTCGTTTAACCAGGATCGTTCGAGATATTCCATCTACCGATATTGTTGCTGGTAACAAATTAACTAATTTTAGACAGATTGCAGAACTTGAATTAGAAAGAACAGAAAAAAGGTGTCAATGCATTCGTTGCAGAGAAATAAAAGG
>JAGQLL010000040.1 GCA_020429395.1 Candidatus Dojkabacteria bacterium
CAAACGGTCAAACAGGTTGGTTACCAAAGAATAGTGTAAAAGGAAAAGAACAAGTTACTATTCCTGACTAAATCTACGACCATGGATATAAAGAAAGTCTTTAATAGCTTCCCACATGCAATACGAGGATTATCCTTGGTCTCGAAAGAGCGAAATATGAGAGTTCACATAATTGCAGTTGTTGTAGTAACCATAGCAGGGATACTACTTAGTATTTCCCTAATTGAGTGGATAGCTATTTTTATCTGTTTTAGTCTCGTAATGAGCTTAGAAACAGTGAATACCGTGCTAGAAGATATCTGTAATAAACTTAGAGATGACTTGGGATTGAGTTACGACTCTACAAAAAATGCTAGGGATTTAGCAGCTGGGGCAGTATTAATCTCAGCGATATTCTCTGTTAACGTGGCAATTCTAATCTTTCTTCCAAAGATCTTGGATTTATTTTCTTGAAATCAAGGGGTTTCTGTAATTTCTGGATATTCATCATCAACTTCAACTTCGTCGTCTAGGTAGTCTGATTCGGGATAGAAAATATCATCATCTTCAGTCTCACAAGCCATGAGGGTACATGCAATATCTCCATCATTACAGCTACAACTATTGCAGTCGTTCATAAAACCTTCTCCATCGCTATATATTGTGCCGTTATAATTACAGGTCTTACCCGTGCTCTTCGTGACTAATAAACCTACTACAGTTAGTGTGGTAACAAGGGAGAATACGAAGAAAACAATGGCAAGTTTTAATAAAAGACTACTAGAGGATTTGGCAGTTTCCATTTTATTTTTGTATAAATAATATCTTATTATATTCAAAACACTATTGAATCACAAATTAGTGTTTTAGGGTGACTTCCTCTTGTGGTTTTGTTTTTAAAATGAATACCAAAGTAAGAACAAGTGATACCAAAAGGAGTACGGAAATTGTGAAAGATTCTTTACTTAAGTATTCGATATTTTGATAAGGCCAAAGACTAAACAAAGACGCAATCATAATTCCGGCAATTAGTGAGAATAGCTTGCTAATATGATTCTTAAAAGCATACCGTAGAACTTTTACAAAGCTAATTAGACCGAATGCTACTCCTGAGCCAAAGACTAATGCTTGTCCGACTAATTCGAAAGTGAAATTGAGTCTACTAAATTCTTTAACGATTTTTAGAATTAATTCGTATACACCTAATGGAATTAAAACAAATGAACTATTTACCCCAGGTAGAACCATTCCTGACACGCTGATTGTTCCGCCAAGAAAAATCAACCATAAAGGAAGGGAGGTTGCATCACTAACTTGACCCATTTTCAATACGGAAAAAAAGGCAACAAAACCAATAATTAAAAATAATAAATCTGTTAACTTTGGCTTCTTTACTATTTTGACTGGTATTATTATTGAAGCAAGGATTATTCCAAAAAATATGGCTTGCACAACACTTTTATTGTTCTCGTAGAAATAGTCCACAATATTGGAAAACAAAACAATCCCTATAACCATTCCGAAGAATAACTGCATTCCATAAAAGAAGTTTATTTTTTTAAAGGATTTTATTAACTCCCCTTTAGATATCTTTCTGAGTAAAAATTGTGCGAAATCTCTTACGAAGTTAGTTACTCCTTCTAATAAATTGAGAAAGTCATCATATATTCCCAGTAGAAGGGTAGCAGTAGATGCACTAATTCCAGGGACAATCTCTGCGATTCCCATAACAATTCCGTCAAAAATGTTTTTTAGATTTTTCATTTTGCTTTCTTTCTCAGAATTATGTTAAGCCATTTGTGACTTCTAACTACGGTTTCAAGCTTCTCAACTGTAAAGCCGGCTTTTTGTGCTCTATTGAAAATCTCCTCTTTCGTGTACAGGTGATAGAACTTTTCAATCTTTTGATATCCTCTTTCGTCAACTTCGACTTTTTCACCATCTCCTTCACGAACTACCAAGTAGAAGATCCCATCGTCTACAAGTGCATCGTATGCTTTCTTAAAAACCAAATCCTGGTATTGTTCTTCAATATGATGTAGTGAATTCCTAGCCCATATACCTTTGTATTTTTCATTTCCGAAATCGTATTTCACCATATCATCAACAATTAACTCCATATTTGGATTTTCGAATTTCGCAATCATAGCTGACTTTGGAGAAATTTCAACACCCGTAACTGTGTATTTTGTTGAGAGGTATTTGGCATCTTGTCCAAAACCTGTTCCTAAATCTAATACTTTTGCGGGTGGATGTACCAACGAGAAGAATTCATCAAGTTGTAAGTGAGAAACTGGTTTACCTGCAAATTGTTCATCATAAGAACTAGCTTCTTGATCATAGGCCACTATGTTTGTCAGATGTCTAGGGCTCAAAATAAAGGCTGATTCGTCTCCGCTGACTTGTTTGTCCGCGCAGTTGCCTATTTTGAGTTCGTGCTTTTCTAAAATTGTTAATATTTGTTCTGGTGTATTTGCCTGATATAGTACAGCTAACTCAGTTTCATCAATATTCAAATTTGATTGCAAGCTCTCTACAATAGGATCCCAGAAATCGCCATATAAAATAACTGGTTTATGACAACCATAATATAGTTTAGCTAATGCCCATACCATTCCGAATTCAGATACTGTACCAGTACCTCCTTTGCATACCAGGTATGCATCTCCTTTTTCTATCAAACCAAGAGTTCTTGTCATATAATTTGACGCTGTTTCGTATTCATCTGTAACATTTGCCAAATTTCGGCCTTCAAAGAAAGAAGCTAATTTTGGTTGCCAATAAATCGCGATGGTATTTCCATTTACTGATTCTGCTCCATCTGTAGCGGCTTTCATAACACCTGGGCCTCCACCATTCACGATAGTATAGCCGTTCTTTGCTAGGCATTGGGCGGCATTCCACACATCTTTGTAAATAGTGCTTTCTTCAGGTATTGCTGAATCTCCAAAAAAGGTAATGTTATTGAGAAGTCTCTTGCCGGGTTTGTCGGACATATCTTCGATTTAAAAAATAACAGATTCTCATAATAACATTTCTCTTGTAATTTGTCCTTGCATCTGGGAAATTATAGAATATAGAAAGTATTAAATAATCATGCTCGATCTACCAGAAGATGTTTCTAATAAAAAATACATAAGTAATGAACCTGAAGCAGTCGGAGTTAGTGGCCAAGGTGATATCCCCGTAGCTGATTATACTGAAGTAAAACCTCCAATTTACGAAACAAAAAAGGTGGTTGAAAAACCTGTAATAAAGAAAAATAAAGTAAAAATCCCTAGAAAAAGTATCTTTACTAGAGAGAATTGGGCTAAATTGACTAAATTCCTAAAACAGAAGTGGTTTAATTTCAAGACTGTTCAATATCCCGCGATTTATGCGAAGATTTACGACCTTTACTATTTTGAATTGGTTCCGTACCGACCGATTGATCTAGCTTTAAAAGGGTTGATACTTCTTACAATTCTGATAATCGTGTTTATTGTATTGATTATACTTTTAGAATTGCTAAGGCTGATTTTTTAGACGTGGGTGAATTTTAGAGCTCAGATACTACTGTTAGATATAGGTTCATTACTCCCCAGAACACTGAAAATATCAATCCTAAAACCCCTAAAACTATTCCGATTTTTGCTAATTTAGATTTAGCAGTAGATTGCTTCCCTCTTAAGCCAAAGACAATGGAAATTATTGCAAATACAAGTCCAGGATAGACGACCAAACTCAAGATTATTGACAACGTACCCAATAGAAATGAAGCAAGTGCATAATTATCAAAAGGCCCGGGCTGATTGCTCACCACTTGAGGTTCAGTCTTAGCCGGTTGTTGAGGCTGGTTAGGTCCTGGGACAGGATTTTGTGTTAAATTTGGATTTTGCATTTTATTAATACTTACTTATTTTAGTATATGAGATTTACCCACCAATAACAAATTACATTTATATTGTTTGACTAATTAGTTATAATTGGGCATGAAAAGCAAAAACGATAGTGATAAAACATTCCAGTCAATTAAAGATGAAATAATTGATTTTGTTTCTAAACGAGATTGGAAACGTCTTCATAATCCCGTAAGCCTAACTGAGGCAATAATTGTGGAAGCAGGTGAGTTGTTAGAGTTATTCTTGTTTAGAGATTCCAAAGAGATTGAAAAAGAGGCAAAGAAAGACTCAGAATTAAGAGAACGAATAGAGGAAGAACTAGCAGATGTGATGATTTACGCTCTAGAATTGGCACATCATCTAGATATGGATGTATCAGAAATTATTAATAAAAAACTCCAGAAAAATTCAATAAAACACCCAGAAGTTACCTAATTTATAAAACATTACTATGAACGATTTAAAAGTAAAAATTGATATTAACCAAATATATACAGAATTCTTCAAACTCAATGATTGGAAAGCCAGAAGTTTAGGAATTGGAGGGTTATACCTTTTAATAGCAATTCTGATTTTGGGAGGTTATGGTTTTGTCATACTATTGGGTTTGGGCGGAGTGCTACTTGCATTCTTACTTATGATATTAATGGGGTTATTTATAATTATTGTTTTCTTTTTTTTACAATTTTATCTAGCAGGTTATAAGTTAGATTTGATAAAAGTGATGCAACAAAATGGAGAAGTTGAAAATGTTGCACACCTTACAGACTTTGGAAGAAGAGTCACTGAAGGGTTTAAGTTAAATATCTCATTATGGGCTTATATACTCATTCCTACATTAGTCACCTTTGTAGGATCATTAATAAATAGTCTCTCGGCTCAATTTATAGACACATCGGGAAGTTCTGTTGGAGAACGTTATTGGGTTTTCTTAATTATTGGGTATTCAATCTCTGGGATCGGAGCATTATTACAATTTTTGACGAGATTTTTCTTTAATCCATTATTGACCGCCAGATTCGTAAAGAACGATAGTAGAATAGCTGATACTATTAATATGACAGAAGTTCTGACTGCTTTACGATCAAATTTCAAAGAACTCTTGGTCGTAGGGGGTCTTATTTTCCTTGCACAAACTATCGTTATGTTTGCAATCTATATGTCAGCCTTCTTTATATTACTATGTATAGGATTGTTTTTATTCCCCGTTGCAGTGAGTGTCGGAACAGTTTACATGCAACATCTTGAAGCTAGGCTCGTCACAAGTATCTTGAATTCATCAATTGTCAATCCACAATAATATGAAATCACTTCCAAGATTTTTTCTATCAGATTATGAATATGCAAAAGGCAAGTACTATCTTGGTGATGAGAGAATGTTGAAACATGCGAGGAAGGTTCTTCGAATTACTAAAGGTGACAAGGTTATCTTGTTCGATGGGCAGGGTACGTCGTATTTATCTGAAGTCGAACTACTAAGTAAAGAAGTAATGATCACGAAAGTTCTTGAAAAAGTTGTCGAAGAAATTCCCGATAGACCGCATATCATCTTGGCACAAGGTCTGCCTAAGGCTGGAAAAATTGAAACGATATTAAGAACGAATACCGAGTTAGGGGTTCGCAGTTTTGTCTTGTTTGAGAGTGATTATAGTGTAGTTAAAGTAAAGCATTATGATGAACAAAAACTACAAAGACTAGAAAAAGTAGTTCAGGAAGCATCCAGACAAAGTGTTAACAACTTTATTCCAGAAGTCGCGCCTGCAATGAGATTCAGTGAATTATTAGACTTAGAAGCAGATTATAAACTCATATTACATACCGATTCATTGGGAAGTGCATCAATAGATGTAAAAGTTATAAAAGAAAAAATCAAAATTGATGATGAAATATTAGTCTGTATCGGACCAGAAGGAGGTTTTTCTGAGAATGAAATACAAGAAGCGATTGATCACGGATTTCAACTGGTAAAACTCAATTTACCCGTATTGCGCACAGAAACTGCAGGAATGGTGGTCAGTTCATTTCTTTTAATCTAGGTCATATGAAGGATTCCAAAATCATAACTAATCCCATTTTGAAGTTTTGGCTAAACACCATCAGCTTCGGTGGGTTGGTTTTTCTTTTTGTTTGTTATTATTATTTTTTTCAGGGCGATAATTTCTCTCTTCAGTTAATAAATAAAGCGACAGCATCAACAGCAATTATTTTGATGGGTTTATCTTTTGCATTAAGTGGGTTGGGGTATTATTGGGATTTCGCAGACAGAAAAGTACCATACAGAAAATATTTGGGATTGGTGGGTTATTTTTTTGTACTATGGCATGGATTGAATTCGCTTTATTACTATTTCCTAGCAAATACAGGTTTAGAAAAATTTATTCTACACAAAGATTGGATTGTTTTTAATTTTACGATTGATAATCGAATTCCTTTCATTTTAGGTGCAGCGTCACTCGTAATCTTTACACTAATGGCATTAATTTCTAACAACTACGCGACTAAAAAGCTCGGTGGGGTCAGATGGCGAAAACTACTAAGAGTAGGATACATTGCATTGTTGTTTGCATTAGTTCATTTCACCGTCAAAAATCTAGAAATTTGGATAAATTGGTTCAAAGGTGGTGCAAATACGCTACCCCAAATGAGTTCTTTGTTAGCTCTCTATATTGCATTGATTCTATTGCTCAGAATTGCATTACAAATCTCACTTGCAAGAAAACCAAAGCCGAAAATACCAGTAGAAAAAACCAAGTCTACTATGCCTGAAATAACTTCAAGAATTGCTTCCAATAAAAAAGTTAAAAAGAGAAAGATTAAATAATACTTTTTGCGATCATTTTTTCTTCATCGGTAGGAATTATCCATACTGGTAGAGAACCTCTAGAGCTAATTTTTAAATTTTCTTCTACATTTATTTTTCCTTTATTTTTTCTTGAGATTTTTATTTTGTACGCTGTGAGGTTTTCACAAATACGCTCTCTGAGTACATCAGATCCTGATCCAACACCACCGCTAAAAGCCAGAACGTCAAGCCCGCCCAGTGCCACAATATAAGCACCGATGTACCTCACAATATCGTAAATGTAGATTTCAATTGCTAGATGAGCGCGTTTATTGCCTTTTTTCTCCAATTCAAGTAACTTCCTCATATCAGATGTAATACCAGAGATTCCCATTAGACCGCTAAAATGATTCATTAGATTCTTTAATTCCTTGATAGGGTAAAGCTTCCTCTCGACAAGATAGAAAATGATTCCTGTATCAATATCCCCAGATCTTGTCGCCATTGTTAGACCTTCAAGTGGGGTGAAACCCATTGATGTATCAAAACTTTCCCCATTTTTGATCGCTGTGATGCTTGCACCTCCACCAAGATGGCATGAAATTACTTTCTCACTTCTCTTTTCTAAAGTGTCTACTTGTTCGTAGATATATTGATGAGAAATTCCATGAAAACCATATTTTCTAATCTTGTGTTTTTGGTACAAATCATATGGAAGAGAATAGAGAAATTGTTCTGGATTTATTGTTGAATGGAAAGCAGTGTCAAAAACTCCAAACATCTGAATATTGGGGTAGATTTTTTTGAACTGACGAACGATTTTGATTGCAGGAGGATTATGCAGTGGGGCCATATCGTTAAATTGCTCTAGTTCCTCTAAAACTTTGTCGGTTAACCTTGTGGGCTTGGTAAATTTCTCACCTCCGTGTACTATTCTAAAACCAATTTTTGAAATTGGATAGCTTTCGATTTCTTTTTGTACTATTAAATGAGGCTTTTTAAATTCGCTTTCGGTTATTTCCCAGACATATTTTTCACCGTTTTTTACAAGTTTGGAGACAAATTTACCTTTTATGTTTTCAATATGGCCAAAAAGAATCTCTTCCAAATTGTTATCGAACAATTTGTACTTAACTGAGGTACTTCCTGCATTTACCGAAAGTAAATGATTCATTAGCGGAATTTAAAAACGAAATCTGCAACTTCGGGAATATCATTACCGTGTTCTACAGTAAATTTCTTGTGTTTCTCTAGCAGTTGTTTGTATTTATTAATTACTTCTGTTCCTTTTTCATTTAATTCAGGTTTATTTTCTATGACTTTTTCTATAGCGTCAACAGCCATCTGAAATCGACTGCAATTATTTTGAACGAGCATATCAAATGGGGTAGTGGTTGTGCCTTTCTCACTGTAGCCTCGAATGGAAAATCGACCACTAGATGGATGATTGAAAATTAGTTGTTTAATATCTTCAGGATAACCATGGTATGCATATATAATTGGAGCTTTCGGTGTGAATACTTC
>JAGQLL010000041.1:0-556 GCA_020429395.1 Candidatus Dojkabacteria bacterium
CAAATTTGTCATATTCACATTGTTGATCATTGACTATCTCATCACATGCTGCGAAATTGAGTTCTGCACTTGCAAATCCCTGACTGATTAAATAATTCGCCATTGGATCGCAATTATAGTTCAAATTTGTCTTAGGAGTAGCAATACATGTTTCATATGCTGGCTGGAAACGTCTTTCCTTATAGCCTTTCTTAAGGTTAGCTTCACATCCTGGAGCACTGAAAAGATATCTAATACCTTCGTTAACTACCCCCCCAGAATTTATTTCAGTGTAAAGTAAGTCACAGAAATCACCGACATATTGTTCTAATATCATTGTTTTGTGGTCAAGTTGTTGCTGACATGAACGAATCAAGCAATCACAACTCTCTCCTGTAGTAGCGAGACAGTTACTTTTATCCTCATAGGTTAGAAGATCGCAGTATGGTAATGCAATATATTCTTTAGCTTGTCCTCCTCGTTCAATAAATTCTTCAAATTCTGCAATAGTAGCTACTTCGACATCAATAGTGAGTTGATCTACTGTTTCAGGATCTTTATTGTTGGTTGCAGCAAA
>JAGQLL010000041.1:582-23952 GCA_020429395.1 Candidatus Dojkabacteria bacterium
ATTCTTTCGTTAATTCTGGCGAGTTGTCCCGCATAAGCAAAATAGTTCTCGATTCTAACCTGCGAGACACTCTCAGCAGCTCGTGGTCCAGTCTGAACTGTGCATTGAGTGGCTTCCCCTCCCGTGTTTGCTAGTAGGAATCCTCCTGTGTAGCGTGGGTCATAGTTGAAAATCTGTCCTTCTTCATAATCTTGTGCTCCTTCACCTGGGTAGGTTTTAGGTTCGAGGAGTCTAACAAATTTTTCCAGGAATGAACGTCTTGAGTTGTCCAAAATAGGTCGGATAGCAGTGTCTAAAGGTTGATCTTCGTTAGAGTCTGGTGGCAATGTTGGCGCTACAGAACCCTCAATGGGAAGACCTATATCTTCAAGTGGTGGGGGAGGCATGAAATTATGCTCGCATTCGAGTAAACAAGTCGTGAAGTTTGTGGGTCCACAATTACAATTGTAAGGAGGAACTCGTCTACATACCTGTTGCGCTTTGTTTAAGGCGGAGTCATTAGTACAATATACTGGTCTTCTACTTTCAGGCATAATGCTACATTTTGGCTGTTGTTGATCATATAAACTTATAACTTGATTAACATCTAGTCCGACATTTTCATGCCTAACAGGCATATTGTATTGAATAAATTCGTTATGCCATGATGAGTCCATAACTTTGCTCAATCCAAAGACTTGGAGATCTCTCCATGGATCTGGTTGTACATGTCTGATAAAAGGATTTCCTCCAACTGCATCTACAGTTTCTGCGGTACCATCACCAATACATGCATCGTATAACTGTCTCATGGTAGCGTCACAACCCCAATCAACACCGCATAATTTGGCACCTTGACAGGTTTCGAAATTATCGTCAGGAATCCCAGTGGGCCCCAAAAGTGTGGGTCTCGTAAGTCTTGATACGTAACCTTCTTGCTCTAGGGTATTTCCAATATTATCTTCTGTGAAAGTAACACTTCTTCCTTCTCCAATATTGTTAAATGTACATGTCGCACCTACAACGCGGTCTTCTCTAAATTGGAAATTACATAATGTTTCTGGGGAAATATCATTGTTTTCTGCATGAATTATGTGTTCAAAACTTCCTTCATCATCTGCAAATCCAAAAACAGCTCTATCTGAAACACCATTTTCAGGACCGTAATGGATTTTTGTAACTGGATCTCCTTCAATATCTGCACAAACTGGTCCATTTGCTAACAGGTCTTCGACAAGTACTTCATTATTGGGAATTATGGATTCTTCATATAAATGTTCTTCTCGTCTTAAAATTTCAGAAATCATGGTATCCTCAAGATTAAATTTCAAGAAATTATTTAATCCGGATCCAGAGTTTCGTTTGCTAATTAAATAAGGGTCAATGACAAGATCACTAACTTGTCTGTGGTTAATTAATCCACTTGAGACAGCGCTTCCAAGTAGGGGTACTTTCCAGAAGTTACTTCCACCTTCTCCTTGTATTGCGTTTACAAGCCCTGAGTATGTGTTGGAATATCGAATTGTGAAAGCTGGATCATCTTCATTAACAAGATCTATAGTATTCGCATAGGATTTTAGTATTTGGTCACAGAAAAATGGGTTTGACTCTGTTCCTTTGAATTCACCAGTCAAAGCACAGTCCAAATATTGTAAAAGACCAAAATCTTTAATACCACCAATCCAAGCATAACCATAGATCCAATTTCTGAGACTTGAACACGCAACGTCAGGTTTATCCATTTCGGGATGCAGATTTCTTTGCGCAGGATCAAAATAATTCGGATCACAATTATTCAAATCTAAGCCAGCATATACTGTTCCGTATTCTGAATCTGCGCCATTTGTTTCTGTTTCATAATGACATTGTGTTGCTCTCCAATTCGCTGGCATCTCGAGAGGATAGTATTCTTGGTTAAAATCCACGTAATTATTACCTGTGATTTCAGGTTCAACATCTCCGCAAACATATCCACCACACGAGCGGTCAATTCCATCCTTATGCTCAGAAGCAATATCACATGAATTAGAGTCAATACTCGCAAATGCAGCATCCCAGAAGGTATTGATTCCAACACCGCCAGCGCTCTCTGCCATAAAGCAGAACCCTGTTGCGTTTCCAGGAATAGTTGATTCCAAAAAGCCTCCAGCGTATCTTGAAGCAAAACCTTCCTCCTGACCATATTCACTCTGACCAACTGTTCTAGATGTTACCCAAGTGATTGATGATTCATGCAAGGATGGCGTGCTGTCGGTATAGAAATTATTAGCGATAGGAGATGTAATATATCCAAGCCTAAATACGACTTCGACATTATCTGAAATATTTCTAGTGGCTTGTGAAACTCTGAAGTTAATACCTGAATGTGTCGGATTACCGTGTGGTTTCATAGGTAAACATAAACCTCCTTTAAGTGCGAATCCTTGTCTAGAAAATATTTTATAGGAATTGTTTCCGTGTGCTGTCAAACCTTCTTCGCATTGCTGATTACCTGCTACCTCTTGTGGAATGTATTCTGGTTTGTCGTATCCAGTTCCGCTTGTAAAGAAGGCCATTGAGTTAATTGGAAGTAGTGCAGATCTATCAGCTTGATAGTAGGTCTGTTGTTGTCCTACTGCGTCACAACCTTTTCCACCAAATGAACCATCCGGATTTAATGTGCAAATTGGGTTTTCAAAACTCCCATCATTTGATTGATTAAAGTAAACATCATCCAATAAATTCGCTCCAGGTGGATCACAATATTCAAGCATTGGTTGACATTCGGGATCTGTTTCATCACCATCGTCTGGCATATTGGCTTCGTCTTCAACTCCTGCAACTTCCCTTGTAGTGGTATCTATCCTTTTGGTAGGACTTACGGTTGTTGTCTCGTCAATCTTTGGTTCAGTGATCTGTTTAATCTCTTCTTGTAAAGTGGCAATTGACTGCTGGTTTTTGATTAACAATTCGTTATTATTGACCTCATCATTCTGAGCATTTGCATAGACTATAGAACCAAAAACAATAAAAGCCAAACTTAAGGGCAGAAGCACTAATAAACGAATTTTATCCAACTTTTTTAATCGCATAGTTTATTCTACTGTAATTATAAGAGTACTTGAAGCAATTTCTTGTAAAATCTGTACAATTTGTATCACTTTTAGATTATTGTATTTAATATGATAAACAATTTAGTAATGCTAATTTTAGTTTGTTATAATATTTATATTAAGAAATTCAAAAATGAACGATATTGATAGTTTTGGTGGGTCTGGAGTCTTCAGTTGGACTCATAAATACTTAAATCAAGTATTGACCACAGGACAATATCCAGTAGTCAAAAACCCACTATTGAAGAAGGCTTTACTCAAGATTCAGCGTGAAGATTTTGTGCCTGCAGTAGCAAAGGACAAAGCCTTTCAAGATATCGATGTATTGATTGAGGACGGAACAATTCTGAATAAACCCACATTAATATGTGAAATGTTAGAGTTGTTAGACATTAAAGAATCTGGTAAATACTTGGATATCGGCACAGGAAGTGGATGGTTGGCTTCACTTATTGCTGAAGCAGTTGGTCCAAAAGGAGTTGTATATACTATGGAAAGGATAGAATCTATTGCCCGGAAAGCTGTTCAGAATATTCGAAAATATCCTGAATTAGTGAATTTGTTTGTAATATTTAGAGATGGAAGCAATGGTTTACCTGAATATGCACCATATGACGGGATACACATGTCGGTTGCTATGTCTCAAATTCCAGTGGTAATCAAAAGTCAACTTGCAATTGGTGGTCGAATGGTGATTCCTACGCTTCAAAACGATATTAGACTAATAGTTAGGGTGAGTCAGAATGAATTTCGCGAATCTGTCCATCAGGGCTACTATTTCGATCCAATTAAAGAAGGAATCGTAGTTTCTAAAAAATAATACACATTGACAATTAACAAATGCACTCGTTGTTTTAGTTAGTTGTTAATAATTTAGTATGAACGATCAAAATCCTTTTGACCCTTTTGGAAATGGTGATGATCCGTTTAATCAATTCTCTAGTTACAACGGAGCTTCCGAAAGAGTAGATATTACACAACTTTTTTCCGAAAGAACCCAAAGAACAATACAAGAAGCTGCTGGGATTACGGTTGATTATAAACAGAGAAATATAGATAGCGAACATTTATTGTTAGCACTTTTGAAATCTGATGAACTTACAGAAAGACTATTAAAAGACTTAAATTTAGACAAAGATCAACTAATTGAATACGTTGAATCACTTATTAGTGAAGGGAAACAAGAAACAACAAATATTGGGATCACTCCTAGAGCTAAACAAATTCTTCAACTTGCATTTCAAGAAGCTAGAGAATTAGGTCATAATTACATCGGTACGGAACATTTGATTTTAGGTATTTTGCGTGAAGGCGAAGGTCTTGCCTACCAGGTTTTAAAGAAAAACGGAATTACACATCCACAAGCTAGGCAGGCTGTTATCAAACTTGTCGGAGAGGGTGATAAGGAAGGTAAAAAACTAAAATCACAATCATTAACACCAGAATTAGATAAATATTCAAAAGATCTTACTGAGGTTGCACTTCAAGGAAAAATCGATCCAGTTGTGGGTCGTGCTGATGAAATTACTAGAATTATAGAAATTTTATCTAGACGTAAAAAAAACAATCCTGTTCTAATTGGAGAACCTGGTGTAGGTAAAACTGCAATTGTAGAAGGATTGGCACAAAGGATCTCAACAAACAATGTTCCCGATATATTAAAAAATAAAAAAGTAAAAGCACTTGATTTAGGCATGTTAGTAGCTGGATCGAAATTCAGAGGGGAGTTTGAAGATCGAGCGAAAAAATTAATTACAGAATTAGAAAAAGCTGAACGTGAAGTAATATTATTTATCGACGAACTTCATACTATTGTGGGTTCTGGTTCTCGTGAGGGTGAACTTGATTTGGCTAATATGATAAAACCAGCGTTAGCTAGAGGTGAGCTTCAGGTAATAGGTGCTACCACTTTAAACGAATATAAAAAATATATTGAAAAAGACGCAGCACTTGAGAGAAGATTTCAGCCGATTTTAGTTGATGAGCCCAATGTTGAACAAACTATTGAAATTTTAAGAGGTATTAGAGACAGGTATGAAGCTCATCATAGAATAAAAATTTCTGATGAAGCTTTAGTTTCTGCCGCTCAGCTTTCCGATAGATATATAAAAGATAGATTTCTCCCAGATAAAGCGATTGATGTGATTGACGAGTCTGCAAGTAAAGTCAGATTAAGGGTAACCGCAGAACCCGAAGAGTTGCGGACATTGAAGCTTGAAGTCGAAAAGATGGATAGAGAAAGGGAGTCCCTTACTAGAGCAAATAAACACAAAGAGTCTGCAGAGTTGAAAGTTAAAATTGAACAAAAAAAGGAACAAATGAAGCCAATTGAAGAAGAATGGAAAAGAAGAGTAGGTACAGGTTCACCGGAAGTCACGTATGAAGATATTGCCGAAGTCATTTCCAAAATGACCGGAGTACCTGTCACTGTTTTGAAAAAGGAAGAAAAGGTCAGCTTGATGAATCTCGAAAATAAACTCCACGAAAAGATTGTTGGGCAGGATGAAGCAGTCAAGATAGTTTCTGAGGCAGTCAGACGATCGCGTGTTGGTTTAAAAAATCCTACACGACCTACTGCGGTGCTTTTATTTATGGGGCCAACTGGAGTGGGTAAAACCGAACTTGCTAAAGTATTGACTGAATTGGTGTTTGGGGATGAGAGTGCAATGCTCAGACTTGATATGAGTGAATTTATGGAGAAACATTCTGTAGCAAAGTTAATTGGTTCTCCACCTGGGTATGTAGGCTATGACGAAGGTGGGCAACTTACGGAAAAAGTTCGAAGACAACCTTATTCACTTATTCTCCTTGATGAAATTGAAAAGGCACATCCAGATGTACTAAATATCTTACTCCAATTGTTTGACGAGGGTAGATTGACTGACGCAAAAGGCAGAACAATTGATTTTAAAAATTCAATTATAATTATGACAAGTAATTTAGGTTCGGAATTAATAATTAATACATTAAATAAAATAAATACATCTCCAGGAAAATCAAATCTCACATCAAAAAATAACCAAACTGAGTCAAAGATTATCAAAATGAAGTCAAAAGACAATGAAAACGATACGGACTCAAACAAGGCTTGGGATGAGATGATGACTGAAATGAACGCAGTAATAAAGAAATCATTTAAACCAGAATTTGTTAATAGAATTGATGAGATTGTTGTTTTCAAGGCTTTATCAATCAACGAAGTTGAAAACATAGTCAAATTGATGCTTGAGAAAACTAGCAGATTATTAAATGCTCAAAAGATTTCAGTTGAGTATTCTGATGAAGCTGTTAAAGAGATCGCAAAGATTGGTTATGATCCCCAATATGGTGCGAGGCCTCTACAAAGAATAATTAGAAGGTACATAGAGAATCCCCTTTCAGAAAAAATTCTCTCAGAGGAAGTAAGTGAGGACGACAAAGTCATAGTCGAATTTAAAAATGGTGAGTTTACATTTAATAAAAAATAATAATCTCAATGAAAATTATCCAAATTGCTACTTTCTTTCATCCGGTAACTGGCGGAGTGGAGACCCATGTTTTAAATTTATCCCGAGAATTGGAGAAAAATGGTCATGAAGTTGAAGTTCTTTGCTCTGACTCTACAAAAGTAGGAAAACGTATCACAAAGTCAGACACCAATTATTTTGGTGTTGAGATTCATAGGTTTAGGAGTTGGTTTAGTTTGAGTTATTATCATAAATTTTTTCCTGGAATTCTAAGATATCTTTGGAAGGAGAATTACGATTTAACCCACGTGCATGGTTTGAGAAAAACTGAATCATACCTAGCATGGTTTGTAGCAAGACTTCGAAAGAAACCGCTAGTTCTTACTACACACAATCCATTTCCTACATCTACACGCTCACCTTTAGCTGAGAAACTGATTAATTTCCATGACAAATTGATTGGTAAAATATTGATAAAAAACTTTTCAAAAATAATTTCAATTGTACCTTCAGAAAAATCTAAATTGGTTAATGAGTTTAAAATCCCAGAGCAAAAAATAGTTGAAATCCCAAATGGAGTTGAAGATGTATTCTTTTCAACTGGTTTTGCTCCTAATTTCTATAGAGAATGGAACATTAACCCTGAAAAATGGCAAGGTATTGCAGTTGTGGTCGGTAGGGTAAGTTATGCGAAAGGCATTCAAAATCTCAAGATTGCCATAAAAAAACTTAAAAATGTATTATTCTTTGTTGCTGGAGGAGACGATGGCTATTTAAACACACTGAAAAGCTCCTTTTCTGGGATGGACAATATCATTTTTAGCGAAAAATTTATAACTCCGGAGAAACAAATCGATATGTATGCAGCGGCAGATGTGCTTTTGCTACCTAGTCTTCATGAAGCATTTGGAATTGTTGTTCTGGAAGCACTCGCTCAGGGAGTCCCAGTGATTTCTACAAATAAAGGTGGTCCAGCAGAGATATTCACAACAAGGGCAGTTAAATTAATTGATCCTGAAGACAAAGAAGAGTGGAAGGTTAGCATAGAAGCGATTGTGAAAAACACATCCAGAGCTGAAGAGCTCGGTAAAATAGGTCAGGAATTTGCTCAAAAGTACAAATGGGACAAGGTCACGAGTAAAATAATAGATGTCTATGAAGAGGTGTTACCTAAAAGTTCAGATAGTGAATAATTTCTCAAATTCCCTAATCTCTTAATTTCTAAATCTTTTAATTTTTACATTTTTATTTAAACCATTTCTTCGCACTCTCTCTTCGATGAGGGCATCCTGGCCAGCAACAAGGTCTTTTTATCCCCTCAAGTAATTCCTCCTCAAGACGTTTGATATGATTTTCTCGAGTTTCTTCCTTTTTAACAATCGTCACCCAACAAATCCATTCGTTACGTGCTAGTGGAGTAAGGTTGTTCCATATTTCTAGAAGTTCAGATTTTGATTTTAATCTGTCTTTCAGGTCATTTGGTACTTTGTGAACGACTCCGGATGATACTTTTTGTTCTGCCATAATTCCTCGTAAGTATATTAAATTTTACCTTAGTGTTGATGATGACTCAAGTTATGTAAAAAATGATATAAGTATTTCTCTAAATCATTTGAAATTGATATAATTCTATCTTGCTTCATCAATTGAAGCATTTGATAGCTTACGTTGAAAACATAATATTTGTCACGTGCATCCTCGTAAACTCGGATAACGTGACAAAAGAACTCTAAAATCTTTACTGCACTTTGTTTGTAAAGATTAAGAATTCTATTTGGCCCCATCGTCTAACGGTTAGGACACCGGCTTTTCAAGCCGATAATCGGAGTTCGATTCTCCGTGGGGTCATAAGGAGCAGGTTCATAAATTTATTTATGGTTCTGCTCCTTTTTTATATTTCTCTCAGTAATCTAGAGCAAATCTTTTATTATTGAGCCTAGTCTAATCAAGTATTAGTCCTCGTTTTCTGTTATCATACAAGTTGCTTTTAATAAATGCACAAAAAATGGAAAAACAAGATGTGATAGTTCGCTTTGATGATGTCACCTTTCGGTATAGTGATAAAAACGTAATTCTGGATGAAGCGAATTTTTCGATAAGAAAAAATTCAAAGATTACTATTATGGGACAAAATGGTGCTGGAAAAAGTACCATCTTCAAATTGCTCACAGGCGTTTGCAAGCCTACTTCAGGTGAGATTCATATCAATCTAAATGCTAAAATTGCGATAGCAAAGCAAATGATAACTTCTGAGGAATTAAAATTATCAATTATTGAATATTTTTCAAAAGCAGTTCCTGAGATTAAACATGGAATCGAGAGGAATATTAGAGATGTATTAAGGGTTGTTAATCTTGAAATTCCAGGAAACAATCTCGATTTGAAGGTGTCTGAACTATCAGGTGGTCAAAAAGCACGGTTGTTATTGGCATACGCATTAATTCAAGAGCCAGATATATTGTTACTTGATGAACCAACAAATAATTTAGACAAAGCTGGAGTTGAACATTTAACAGAATTTTTATACTACTATCCAAAGACTTGTATTGTTATTTCCCATGATGCAGATTTCCTCAATGTTTTTAGTGATGGAGTTTTGAATTTGGATGTATTTACAAATAAAGTCGAGCAGTTCGTAGGTAACTACTACGACGTTTTGGATCAAATTGAGGCTAAGATCGAAAGAGATAGATTATTGAATTCAAGGTTAGAGAAAAGTATCAAAGATAGATTCATCAAGGTTAATAAACTTGGTGGGAAGAGTGTTGCAATGAACAGGTTGGCCAATAAAGTACGAGCAGATATCGAGGAAGACAAAGAAAAATTAGTCGATGTCCGAAAAGAAGATAAAACAATTCCTAATTTTACGATTCCGAATCAAAATTATCCTGGACGATTATTGAAGATAGAGAAAGTAAGTTTTATGAAAGGGTCGGAAGTTGCAGAGAAGAAGGTCAATATTCAGATTTACAAGGGTAGTAGAGTTATAATATCTGGTCCAAACGGAATTGGTAAAAGTACTCTTCTAAAGTCGATTTTAGATAATAATGGTGCAGAAATTAGCGACGGTGTGAGAGTAGGTTATTATAGCCAAAATTTTTCCGAACTAGATCTTGAATCGACTGCTTTTGATTCTTTGAAATCTGTAATGCTAGGAAATAATCACCAAGATTTATACTCTGCTGCGGCTAGATTTTTACTACCAGGCGAGAAGTTACAACAAAAGGTTGGTGATCTTTCTGAAGGACAAAAAGGCTTGTTGTGCTATGCTCGATTTATGCTACAGGAACCAGGGTTGTTGATCATGGATGAACCAACAAATCATATAAATTTTAGACATATTCCTGTAATTGCAAAAGCATTAGATAGTTTCAAAGGAGGACTTGTGTTGATAAGCCATTTACCTGATTTCGTTTCTCAAATACATATTAACGAAGAGTTAGATTTAACAATATTATAGGTATTTAAACTATAAGGATTTATTTTCAATCCAATTTATTAAATCTTCAGCATATTTCTTTCTTTCACTTGGTTCTAATATATTTGTATTTTGTGATAATTTCTCAAAATCATCACCTTCAAACCTTGGGAAAATATGGAGATGGTAATGAAAAGCATGTTGATTACTGGCAGGTTCGTTGTTTTGCCGAATAGTGATTCCGTCACACTTTCTAATTTCCTTCAAAGCAATAGAAAAAATACGGCTCATCTTGAAAATTCTTACACCAATTTCATCTGGTAAATCATAAATATTTTCGTAGTGCTCACGAGGTACGAGTATAATATGGCCTGGATTGTTCTTCACATATTTTGAATTAATGATCCCAACAATTAAATCGTCTCTATAAAATATGTCATCTTGCTTAATCATTGTGGAATCGTTTTCAACTCCCTTAATTGTCAAACAGATTGGACATTTATAACCAGTTTTTGCGTGATTGTACATATTTAAATTAATAAATAAAGGGAATTAATCTTTTTGTTGAATTCCTGTATTCCTTATATTCTGGGAAAGTCTTTATTAAGTTTATTTCCTCAATATCCATCTTAAGGTGTAGGTTTATTAACAAAATCATCCAAACTAGTAAAATTAACGGTTTTGGGTCAGCAATCACGAAGCTTATTCCGACAAGAAGCACAGATAAATACATAGGATGTCGGATAAATTTATAAATCCCACTTGTAACCAAGTCCATGTTTTTTGTAACTTCTGGGAATATATTTACTTTGAAATTTTTTTGTAATATTGGAATAAGTCCAATTAGAATAGCAAGACTAAAAATTATTAAACTAATCGGATTGGAGGTAATCGAAGAATCACTAATAATGACTATGAATATTAGTGATACAAACTGAACAACTACCAATAGTTTAGGAATCATAATTTTTTTGGTAAATATCTAGATTATAACTTATTTAACTAGTTCGTTCCTTGTAATTCTCCTTTAAATATTATCTAATATAAGATATTAATTATTAAATCTTGTTCGATAATGGATAAATTGCCCCAAACCATCAAACGTAGCAATAAAGACGAGTTACTTATGTATGTATTATTATTTGTAGGTGTTTCTGCAATAGTCTTATTGTTTTTAGTGAACATTCTACTGATTGATAAGATAATGGAAAATACTATTAAAGAGAATTTTTACTTGAAACAAGACTTAGAAAACCATCAAATAATGGAAGAGAAAAATAATAAAACCCCTACAACTGAAATCCCAGTAGAGATTATGATTGAGGAAAGTGATATTAATTCAGAACCTACAGAGTGAAGACTTTCTTAAGTTTAATTTTAGAGGGTAGCATCGTAGGAGCTTTGATGGGCTTTTTTGTGGCATTTATCACTCAAGATTTGATTTTATCAGTGTCTGTTGGAGTGGTAGTAGGAGTAATAGTTAGAGTTGTTGTTGATTTTGTTTGGAAAAAGTACAACCAGATGACAGGTAAATCCCTCGATTAGCTATTTGGATTTTTTCAGATCTTTTATTAATTTAGAAGCGCTTCGTTCGTCTTTGATTTTATATAGTTTGCTATTTGGAAATTTCTCTAGCAAGCTTGGTTTCGTTACGTACATAGCGTTCATCTGCTCAAGTGTGTCTCTCCATCTTTGTTCGAAATTCCAAACCGTTTTAGAAAGCATCCTTCTTTTGATAAGTTCTAAACCACTATTTGTAAATGGGGGAAACATAAAATGAATAAACGAATTTGGAAATTTCTCTATGAATTGATCCAAGACTTTGTAATAAATGATCGCTATTGTTCTGAATTCACTTGAAGTTGCTTTTTCTAATTCTTGAACCGAAAATCCATAGTAATGATTTTCTAGTATAAATCCCGTAGCGTATTTGCCATTCAATAAACCTCTTACGAAATCTGTCTTGGTTACAAAAAAGTAATTAATACCGTTTACTTCATCTCTTAGCGGAGGGCGGGTTGTTGTTGGTACCAAAAACTTATGTGTGCTTTGTAGTTGACTGACAATGGTGTGTTTACCAATTGCTGTCGGGCCTGAAATAACATCCACTTTTATATCAGGTCTGACAGGGAAATCAGCTAAATGACGTTTTAGTTTTTCGTTTGTTAACATCCTTACTATATTTCAGTTAGAATGGAATATGATTAATAAATTATCGCACAAAAAACTTGTTCTCGTGGGCATATTTCTGATTTTGTTTGTATTCATAGTCATATTTTTTATTTATATTTTCAGGGGAGAAAATAATGTTGGTCAATATGTGGATACGTCACAAGTTAAATCAGAAGAATTAATAATAACGATTACACCAACAACTTCTCTAGAAATTAATCAAGAAAGCATAAAAACCGAAGAGATCTTAGACACTAACAAACTCGATGTTGCTGGATGGATGCCAACCTGGGCATCACAAAGTGGATACAATTCATTAACTGCCAATCCAAACTATTTCAATACAATTTCTCCTGTTTGGTACGAAGTGAAATCTGACGGAAGTTTACACACAAAATATCCATCAAACCGCACACAGATTTTGAGTTATACAAAAACAAAAAATATCAGGCTTTTGCCTACAGTAGGAATGTTTGATCATAATTTGTTCTCTCAAGTACTTCAGTCTCCAGTAAACATGCAAAGACATGTGGATTCGATAGTATCAGCAGTAGTCTCTGGTGGATACAATGGTATTGATTTAGATTATGAATCTGTCAGTCTGGCTGACAAAGATCTGTATTACGATTTTTTAAACAAATTATCTACAGAATTACACAAAAACGATAAGATTTTGATTGTCACTGTACTTGCCAAGTGGGGTGACAATGTTCGCTATTCATATAGACCAGAAACTAGGCAGGTCCAAGACTGGTCTCTTATTTCGAAATATGCAGACGAAGTTAGAATTATGGCGTATGATTACACATATTCAGGAGACAAATACCCTGGACCGATTGGGCCGACTGGATGGATAAACAATGTTCTATCTTACGCTAAAGAGAAGATGCCACCTGAAAAAACAGTATTAGGAATTCATCTTTATGCTTATGAATGGTATCAAAATGCAACTACCGGAGAAGAGTTAGCTTTAAAAACCGATCCGTCATTAAATATTGGACTAAATCCTAATACTGCAAGAGCGTACACCTACAATACTGTATTAAATATAATCCAAAACAATACTGGCGAATCTTCAACTTTTGAGGGAGAAAATGTATTTTTCTATACTCGGAAAAACGATAAAACAGGTATTCTCGAAAATCGAGCATTGGTATACATCAGTCCAGATGGGGTGAAAGAAAGAATGCTCCTCGCACAGAAATTCAACCTCAAAGGTGTTGTTTTCTGGAGGTTGGGGGATGAGGGGTCGATATTTTGAAATTAGATGGAGGATCTATTTATTATTTTACAAATTTTGACCTTATAACTTTTGAGGTTTCTTCAGGACCCTGTATCATTTGTCCACATAGTCTACAGAATAATGGACCTATTTTTATAATTTGACGCTGAACTAACAACTCTCCAGCGTCTGGATCAACTTGTCCAGTAGGTTCCCATCCGGTTTTGTATTTATCTATCTTAGGGCGAGGTACTGAATGATTGCAATAATCAGGTGGAGTCATAAAAAGTAATACTTTGTAAAATTAAAATATGACAAATAATTGTATCATAGCTCCATTATATACTTACTATCCGTATCTCACATTTAATTTTTAATATAATTAGCTAATTCTAATCAAATTAGTTAATAACTAAATGAAATTCCTTCATCCAAAGCTTAAATTTGTATTTCTTCTACAATGATTTTGTAATAAAAAAATTAGTTTTTTATTCTTGGTTAGCTTTTTCAATCATTTCTGGGGGTAAAGGGTCTGATCCTGTCCCTAAAGTCTGAACACTTAGTGTGAACTCTCTATCTTGCTGTGTTTGGATTGCCGCACCTAACTCTGTTCCATCATCAGTCTCCCAGTCGCGAGATGGATCTGGCTCCGTATAACCCCTTTCACCTATTGCCATAATTAACATTTAAAAATTAAAGAAGCAGATTTTATCACATGGATTAATCTTTTTGAAAACAATAGTATAGGAAATGGAATTTAAGTTTTCTTCCAAAATTTGAAATTATATTCCTTCTTCCAATCAGCATTTATCAAGAAAAATACTATACTCGCTAAAGCTACTCCGGCAATCGAATCGATAATATAGTGCTCAGCTCCATACCATGTGGCAAATATCGTTATAAAAGGGATTATTACAAGCGGAATCATTTTCTTTCCATAATATTTCACCAAGAATAACCAGGCGAAAAATGGCCATGCAGCATGGTGCGACGGAAATGCGGCGAAGTCATTTCCCCCGTAAGTCTTGAGGAGATTTACTCCACTCGTGTTTAGGTAATTGTAACTATACATAGTTCGTTTAAGTTCGGGTAACAATCCTTCTTGAGAGGCAAACCAAGGCGGAGCGGATGGATAGAGGAAGTAGATTAGCGTGCTGAAAGTCGAAAACCCAATAAGTCCGTAAATATATTTTTTAAATACTTTGCGATCTTTTTTCCAGAGCATAAAACCCACAATTAACCAAAACCAAAAAAATGAAATATAGAAGAAAAAAAGAAAATACTCGAGGTTTGTAGGGATAAAGTTCTCACCAACGGGCATTGAGTATTTGTATTGTAAAAACACTGTGGGAATCTGATCGGAAATTGTGAAGAAACGTGCCTCCCAATCAATAAGCACTTGATCTAGTAACGGTCTAGAGAAGTATTCTGCGAGATTGTTGGCTCTACTCCTGAGTAGTTCATAGACATAAAATAGAAATAAGGGAGGTGTCCAGTCTAGTATAAATTCTTTCTCTTTATTTAATAAAATTGCGAAAAGACCAAGAGTTACAACTATTGCATCAAACGCAAAGCTATAGAAGAATAAATTAACTATTAAAATAGCTAGGATTATCGAAAGTATACCGATTCTATAAATATTCTTTTTCTCCTTCATTGAATAATACTTATTGTTCTATCTTATAGAAAAATCGTTGCGAATGTAAAGATTTATCTATTAAAGAAATTCAAATCTTTGGAAGCTCTGTGTTAAAAGGGAAGAAGATTTGCCCATGCTTGTTTATAAAAACTAACGAATGATTGCATCTGGTGGAAGATTGGGTTCGAAAACCCAGCGACCGCATTCTTCTTCTCTAAATTTTTCTCCGATTCTAATGATTCGATCGCATAAAATACATAGGAAAACTTCAACCATCACACTGTGCGGTTGAAAACGACGTACGAATTCTCCAGACTTTTTCTTAGGTTGGATCTCTTTGTAAAACAACAACCTTTGATGGTCAGGATTCCTACTTTCAATATGTGCCCCATCTTCACTTCTAGGGTTTGTGCAAGGACCTGAAAATACTTCTATACTCATTGTTATGAAAAAATATAACTCGATTATATTACATAGACGTGGATTTGGGCAATTACGGGCGATATAGAAGTATATATATACTTATATTTATTACCTGAAAGTGTGGGCAGAGGATTATTTACAGGAAAATCGTTGCGATTGTAAAGTATATTAACAAACTCGAGAAATCTTGAATGATAGTTGCGATAGGACCACTTGCATCCGCAGGATCAAGCTTGAGCTTGGAGAAGATAAATGGGATCATAACTCCAGTGATTACTGATGAAATGGAAGCACAAAATAAACCAACAGCAATCACAAAGCTTAGTTTCGTTGAATGGAAACTGATGAGTGAAAAAATGAAGATAATTATTGAAAGAATCAACGCAATTATTCCCACAACTTCAAGCTGTTTGCCAATGTATTTTTTAAAGTTGAAATTGGTCGATTTATCTAAATCCCGGATTACAAAGGCTTCCATTTGGTTTCCTATTGCATCAGCCATATAAACTATTAATGGAATAAAGATTGCCAAAACAATGTTTTGTTCCAGTGTTTTTTCAAACCCTGTTATTATCCCAGCGGTTGCAATACCACCTAGTAACCCAGCCAAAAGCCATGGAAGCCTGTGTTTTAGTGAAGTCTTAATAGTTGTACTATAAATGTCTGGTTGATGAGAAATATTTATACCACCATGACGTAGGATTTGTGCTACAGCTTTGCTATCTAAGGTTTTTAGTATTGTGTCGGTTGTAATGGCACCAAGAAATTTTTTTGATTCATCGACAACAGGTAAGGCAGTTAAGTCATGTACCATTGCTTTGAGTGCAACTTGCCTAAGTTCTGTGTCAGGTGAAGTAGAAACTCTGTGATTTTCGGTTATTAAATTTTTAATCTCTTCGTTTTTATCACTTTTTATTATATCTTCAATTTTTATTTGCCCAGCTGACTTATCGTCATCGAGTACATATACATAACTGATAGATTCAAAATTCTTTTTGTTTAAGAATAATTTGAGGACTTCTTCAACTTTTGCGTTTATTGAAACCGTAGGTACGGAATTTGAAATATAATCAATTGCTTTTTTTCGATGCATTTTTATTATGTAAACTGTTTTAGTGTAGCGTTTTGAGAGGGGAAAGTTAAGTTTAAATTATACTTTCAAATTGTTCCTTCATCTTATCAATTCCTTCGAATAAATACGCATGAATTCCAAGCGATTTTGCAGAATCTACTGTCTCTTGTTCATCATCCCAGAAAACGATTTCATTAAAAGGAATATTTAAGTCCCGAGAAATATATATGAAATATTCTCTTTCAGGTTTTTTGAAACCAACGTAAGCTGATGAGTAAATATGGTCGAATAATGTATCAAGATCTAGGGATTTCGTAATATATTCTGTCCTATATTTCTCTTGATTAGTTGAGGCAGCAATTATTAATTTTTCACTCTTTAGTTTTTGGATAAATTCGCGTACCTTTTTATCCTCGTTCACTTCGCCTTCAAACCAAAAACGTAATAATTCTTCAACTGTTCCTTTATAACCCCACTTGTCTAATACCTTAGCTAGTTCTTCCTTTAGGTCTGCTTTGCCTACTAGACAATCTTGAAATACGCCTGTGAAAAAGGGGAGTACTGTTTCCATAGGAATGTTGTATTTGTTTGTGTACCTTACACTAAAACGTTCTGTATTATTTAGAACTCCGTCGATGTCAAAAAGAGCTAGTTTGATCATTATTCTTATATACTAATTTAAGTAATCGATTAAAGTGATTCAAGAATTAACTTCTTTTATATTTTTCGTAAGTTTCAGGACCAAAGTTGTTCTTTAAGTAAAAATTATACTCCGCATCGTCATTTACTTTCATTATTGGTGCTGAGTTTGTATTAAAATTGACATTTAAAGATTGAAACTTACCCCGTGGATCGTATTCTTGAGCAGAACCAATATTTAGAATTATCCCCTTATTGCCTTGGTATCCAATGTAGTCTGTTAAGGAATTGCTATTAATTACAAAAGGAATATTCCCAAGTTTTGTTTTTGTATATATTTCAGAAAATGGGGGGATTTTGTTCATATTCAAAAATAAACTTGCGTAGATATGAGGTGCATAATTCCCATCCTTGTATAATAATGCTATTAAATCAATCTGACTTATTTCAGAATACGATATATTAAAGTGTTCTGTCTTCGTGGTGAAAATAATAATCCCACTATCAAAAAATTCTATTCTTGGAAAACTTTCACTAAAATTACTTTTTAAATCTTCGAAAAATACGTTAGAAAGTGGTTTATAAATTTTTAAAAATGGCTTCTCGTTAATCATAGATAGTTGATAAAAATTGAACTATACTTTACTTAGTAACTTGGTTGCTTATTACCTTTATTGATTTTGCAATCTCTCAAGTGTAATTTCCGGACCATTTCCTATCAAATTGTAATCATCATTATTTACTGCTATTGCCTGATCATCAGTTAATATTCTGAGTGGCCATGATAAACCTGAGACATTATCTAATATTGACTGTTTCCTATCTTCGGAGTAATGTGCTTTCAAAACAAAGGGCACATAATTTAATGCTGAGAAATCCTCCAATCCGCTTCTATCGAAATCTCTATCATTCCATGTAGCTGTAATAATTGACGGAGTCATCACATACGATCCAGCACTTGTGCCGATATAATTCATACCCTCGTCAAGTCTCTTCTTTAAAATCTTGTTGAAACTAGTATCATAAATTGTTCTCAAGATATGAAAAGTATTTCCACCTTCCATATGAATGATATCGTAATCTTCCATAGTCTTCGAAATTTCAGTTTCAGATTTACCTTCGATGTCATAAGACGTGTAATTCAGATTCCTTTCCGCAACACGCTTCAGATGTCTTTTTACGAAGCTGTCATCATGTACTCTATTGGAGCCTGTTATGATGTACAGAACTTTGGCTTTCTGTATTGGGATATCAAGATAATCGTTTAAATCAAGGATATCAAGGAAGTTTGTGTTAGAAGCGAGGATGAGTTTTGACATTTAGGCTTATTTGAATGCTAATTTTTGCTAAATACATTAAGTAAATTTTCGGGATACCCGGACTTGAACCGGGAACATTACGCACCCGAAGCGTACATTCTAGCCAATTGAATTATATCCCGTATCTAATAATTCAGAATTCAATATTCGGGATTCAGGTAAAAAAAGAAACATCTGCCGCGGAAGGGACTTCCCGTATAAATTTCTTTGCAGAAATTTCACGGGACAGGCTTCTCGTCCCTTCAAAAAGTACCATTAATTATTAAAACATCTGCCGCGGAAGGGACTCGAACCCTTAAGGCTGTTAAGGCCACTGGATTTTAAGTCCAGCGCGTATACCAATTCCGCCACCACGGCTCGTCGAAGCAAAGCTTCAGCATACGTCAAGATTGTTTACAACTTGACTCCTGCTTCCGCTTGCTTCTCCTCTCAAGTTTAAACTTCCTTTGGTCGTTTAAACTTAATTAGAAAAATTTAAAAATAGGTGACACCGGGAATCGAACCCGGGATAAGGGTTTTGCAGACCCATGCCTTACCACTTGGCCATGTCACCACAGGTTATATCCGGTCACTTAAAGAGCGTAACAGATTTTACCAGATTGACGATGTTATTGATAAGTATTTAGTATAAATTAAGTTCAGGATGTATAATTTATTTGAAAACCAAAACGGAGCGTACCCCTGATCAAGTCAGGGGCAAGGTTCAGTTGAAAATTAAATCGGGCTGTAGTTTAGTTGGCTAAAATGCACGGCTGGGGGTCGTGAGAGCGTGAGTTCGAGTCTCACCAGCCCGATTTATAAAGTATGGTGTAACTACATTAGTTATTAGGTCGCTAGGGAGTTTATCCCTGCATAAGCAGGGAAGTCTAGTCGCTCCGATTTTAAAGAAAATGCAGTTTATCCCTGCGAAAGCAGGGAAGTCTCACCAGCCCGATTCCCTAAAACTTCCTCATCCTAAACCTCTTCACATTCTTGTAAAACAAATCTCGTGCTGATTCTACAAAGAAGTAGTAAACCGGGAAGGCGATGACGATCATCATCACACTCGAAATTAATCCAAATATGATTGTGAAAGCCAATGGTTCCCAGAATGGTTCTGTGAGTGCCAGAGGAAGTAATCCTGCAATTGTTGTGAGAGAAGTAGTGAAAATCGGTCTTGTCCTCAATCTCACGGATTCCGATATAGCATCAATTATGGATTTCCCTGCTCTCCTCTGTGCGTTCGCATACTCAATCAATATGATAGTATTGTTCACAACGATACCAATCAGACCGGTAAGCCCAATCACAACAAAGAAACTCATAGGATTATCAGTATAGAACAATCCAGGGAATAGAATTGGAAAACTAAATGGAATAGCTACCAAAATCAATAAAGGTTGTGTGAATGAGTTAAACTGCAACACTAACAAAATGTACATCACGATTAGTGCGATTAATCCTGCAAATACTACAGAAGTGAACGAATTTGCGTTTTCACTTTCTTGTCCGAAATCAAACCCAAGAGAGAATTCAGAATTGTCTTCACTACTGTATTCTTCCTCAATGATCTCTTGTAGTTCTAATAATGTGGCGCTGTCGTATTTGTCGTTGAACTTTACATTAATCGCGGCAAATCTTTCATTGTCAAGTCTTCTAATTTCTTTTAAGTAATCAATTTTCACATCTTCAATTTGTACATCTTTCTCAAGATCAGCCTCTCTTATAAATTCTGCAATTTCAGCGGATTTTGTTTCTAGTACTGTTTGATCCTCGGAGTAAAGTTGCATTGCAAATGGAAACTGCGCGACTGGTGGACCAGCTGAAACAATAGAAGTGCTCACAATTAGGCTTTCGTTGTCTTTTGTTAATTCGTTAATTTCACTAACAATCTCCCCAGCAGTTATGTCTCTATCAGTGATAGGGCTCAAAGTAACCCTAATCTCAGCGCCTCTTTGATTGGCATCGAGGTAGGCTACTTCCTCAATCTCATCTGAGAAATTATCAACAACTAATTTTTCTAGTTCGGTTGTGGCAGATTTAGCTGTAGCGATATCGGTGGGAACTTTATTCGTGACCGAAATTGTAATTAAATCAGAGTCTTTGGCAGGGGCGAAAAATGCGAATTTTAACTGACTAGCATAGTATCCACCAATTCCTATAAGAATTATGGAAAGAGCGAATAAGCCTACGCGGTAATATCTAGAATTCAATGTTTGTTTTACAATTCGTCCACTTTTTTCAGAGAAATTAATCATGAGTTTTGGAACGAAATTGAAGATAAGCGATATGATGTTTTCTTTGCTTTTCTTCTTTGTGTCTTGGTCTTTGATCAAGAATGAAGAGAGGAATGGAAGAATGGTTAGTGCGATAAATAATGAAACCAATAATGCGATGATTACTGTTAAAGGAAGAATTTTAATAAAGTCTCCTAGAATCCCAGTTACGAAAACAAGCGGTAGAAATACTAAAACAGTAGTTAATGTACCAGAGATATCGGCAATCCCAATGTCGTTAATAGCACTTCGAACTGCATCAAAGCCTTTCTTCCCTTGTCTTTTATAGTAGTCGATTGCTTCTACAATAATGGTACCGTCATCCACGAATAATCCAAGTACAAGTATCAAGGCGAATAAGGAAATTGTATTTAGGGTATAGCCAAGAATTGAAAAAACAAAGAAGACAGTAGCTAGAGTTAATGGAATGAAGAAAGCGAGAAGTATTGCTGAACGTAGATTTATGAATAATAGTAGTATGACAAAAATCGTAATAATTGCCGTTATAGCGTTTGATTCCAAAGATGAAATCTGTTTTCGAAGGTAAGTTGCTGGGTCAGCACTATAAACCACGTCAATTCCGTCAAGTTCTTCATTCTCTAGGGTTGTGTTTAAAATATTTTGTACTTCATCTGAGAGTTCTATTGTCCCGACATCGCTAGATTTTTTTACCACACCGATATCAAGTGAATCGTATGCTACAAGTTCTGAGTCTTCTTTTACAATTATTCTTGAATAAGTCTTTGTGGACCTAACTTCTTGTTGAGTAGCGAAATCAAATTCTGTGGTGATTTGATCTTTTACATTTACTTCTTTGATTAGGTTGCTCTTTTCCAGTTCCGTCTTGATAATTTGAGCTTTTTCCTGCATTTGCTCAACACTGAGATTCTCAGAATAGACCGAAAAAACTAGATCGTTCTGTCCATCTATCAATGCTGCATTTGGAATAATTACTATTGGTTCGCTTTCTAGATTTAGTTTGGATATCTCGGTTTCAAGATCTTTCTTAGCTTCTTCCGTATTTGTAACCTCCTCATCGAGAGAAATAAATACGGATGAAAGATTGGAAGTTGATATTGTTTGTATCTCTTTTACACCATCTAGGTCTTCAACTGAAGAATAAATTTTGTCAGTAATATCTGTCTGTGTTTTTGCGGGATCTCCTGAAAGATAAGGTGTGTTGACGATAATTATAGGCAAGTTAATTACTGGGAATCCTTCTCTTTTCAAAAGAGTAGTGTAAGAATAAAATCCAAGTAAAAGAAGTGATAATGTGATGAGTATAGTCAGCCTGCTTCTTTTAAAGAATATTTCAGTAAATTTCGTGACGATATTATTATTCATATTAATAAAAGTAAAATATAGCAGGCAATTATATCATGAGAGGAAAGTGAGAATTCAGAATGCAGAATTCAGAATTCAGTATGTCAAATTTCCCCCTCGATCTCGTCTGAAAACATGACGGGAGGGGATCTCTCGCTTGTGAGGAATTAAGGAATTCAGGATTCAGGATTCAGAATTCAGAATTATGTTTCAGATTTCTTTTGAAAATTACTAGTTTATATTACTATTGTCTATTCTAGAGTTGGCATATATTAATCCGACAGCAAGAAATATCGGAGTAAGCGCTCCTATTGCAGCACCTGTAACGGGAGACTCTGGTGATAAAGCCACCCCAACTGTAGCCCCAGTGAAGATTGAAAGACTAGGTAAAAAACATCCTGCAAGTCTAAGAAAACCATTTCTTCTGTTTCCTCTTTTATTATTATTTTGTATTTCTGGTATAGTCATGTTCGAAAAGAATCTGGATATATATACAGTATATCATATCTTACTGTTTTTATTAAAAAATTTTTTACCCACCAATTACTTATGATGTCTAATCACTAGGAATTAATGTTAAAGAGTAGACAATTTATTAGTTTGGTGAATGCTTAGCTGCCATATGACCCATCACTTTCCCTGCTATATAAGTCAACACAGGAGTGACAAAGGGTGGGCTGATTTTTCACCTAACAAATACATCTTTCCCCAACCCTGCCTGTCTCTTGATGGATCTCAAAGTTCCGAGTGGGATTGTCTTTCTACCCGCAGGTATAATAACGACGAACTTTCCCTTTCTAAACTTCATATGACTTCCTTTCTGAGAAACAAATTCAAACCCAATTGATTTAAGTGTTGAGATAACGTCATTTGAGGAATATTGCTTAGGCATTTAAGCTAATTTTCGTCTGAGTAATAGCGGGAGTTTTGATATCAGGGATGTCTAATTCTTTTGAATCTTCCAAATACAATTCAATCGCTTCTTTGATATTCTCCAAAGCCTCATTCTGAGTTGTACCGAAACTAGAGACATCAACATCCAAACACTGAGCCACGTAAAGGTCATCTTCTTTCCAAGTTGTGATTGTGAAATTGTGATTCATCAGGTGTAGGTTCAATGGTTTATTATAACAAATGAGAGTTAGTTTGTATTTTAATGAATGTTAGCATATTTATTGAAGGGAGACTTTGCATCGCAATACAAGATTGGTGATGGAGAGATTAAGGAATAAGAAGGGAAATGAAGAAATGAAGAGATTTAGGGATTGAGGAATTGAGGTATTCAGATTTCAGAATTCAGGATTCAGTACGTCAAATTTTCCACTCGATCCCGTCTACGAACATGACGGGAGGGAATCTCTCTCATATATT
>JAGQLL010000042.1:0-1490 GCA_020429395.1 Candidatus Dojkabacteria bacterium
TCGAAAATCTTCTAATCTTAATATTATCGCTATGTCGCACATAACCATTTTTATCAATTACAATTTCATATGTACCAAAATCTACATCTTCGAATTTGAAATATCCTTTGTCGTCCGTTTTCGTCTTGTTCCCCTGTAGAATTACTTCTGCATCAGGAATAAAGCTTCCATCTGAGGAGGTCACTCTCCCTTCAACTGGAGTTTCAATTAAAATTTTATCGATTCCAAAAATCACACCTGTTAAATACAAAAATAGAATAAAGGATAGGGTAGAAAGAGCAACAAATAGCTTTTTATGTTGTTTTCTACTGCTAGTTAGTACTTTTCGCAACTTGGATAATTTCATATTTGCTTTATAGAAACCGATATTGCTAAAATATATCATTGCCCATCAGTTATATCCAGTACTTCTATTTACGATCGTAATTCTGCAAAATTATGGATGTAATTAAAGCGCAATCTATACTCATTATTCCAAAACAATCCTCAGACCCTTCGGTTATCTTATCTGCTCTTGTACTAGGAAGAACGCTAACTGAAAATGGAAAACATGTTAGCTATTATCTTGATGAAACAATTAGCAAATCAATAGATATTTTTTATGATGGTGAGAAAATCATCAATGACACTAATTCCAGAAACGAACTTATTGTAAAACTTGATAAAGTTAAATCCACAATCACACATCTAGACTGGAATCAAGACCAAGAAGAGTTAACAATTAAATTGATAAGCAATGAAGGAGAAATAGGATCCCCTGATATTTCTATCACACATACAAATCAAAATTTTGACCTAAGAATATTTATTCAAGCTAGAAAAGAGGATTTAGAAAGTCGATCAAACGCGAAGGATACGTCTGTGTTTTCAGGCACTAGTGTTCACCTACTCGAAGAATCTGATATAAATACCCCTATCACTGTTTTTAAATTCATAAAGAAAACAAAATATAAACTCTCGCTACAAAATTCAGAAAATTTACTTATCGCTTTGCGAAATTCGACTAATAATTTTACAACTGGCATATCATCTGAGTCTTTCCTTGTTGCCGCTGAATTGTTAAGCATTACCGAGAAATCGAATCAAGTCCAGAACGCAATTGTTGAGGAAAAAGCAGAAAATGAAAATACAAAAAAGCCTTCAACTGAATCCAAAGTTAGCCCTGTCGAAAAAGTTGACCTGCCAAAGGAGACTATCAAAACAGATAAAAAGCCCATCGTAAAGCCTGAAGAGAAAAATTTCGCTACACCAGAAGAACTTCCAGCAGATTATGACCCTTTATCTCCGGCCACAACATTGCCTGAGCCTATAAAATTAGAGACAAACAAAGTAATACCTCAAACAGAGGCAAATTCACCTTTACCACAGGCATCGCAAAACTAATTACCGATTTTTTGGAAAATTTAAACTTGGGTTTCGTCAGCACTTGCCATACTCTCAGAACTTCCCATTGAACGAAGGAATTCTTCAGCATCTGAGATTAATACATC
>JAGQLL010000042.1:1739-5330 GCA_020429395.1 Candidatus Dojkabacteria bacterium
TCTTTTATGTACTTCACAACTCTTTGAATCTCTTCTGACGATATCCAGAATCCTTGTAATCTAGCCGCCTTACTAAAAGTAGGGTCCTTATAGAGTAAATCGCCCATACCTAATAACGACTCAGCTCCGATGTGATCAAGTATAACTCTTGAATCGATTTGTGTTGTCACACTCATTCCGATTCTACAAGGAATATTGGCTTTGATCAGACCTGTGATTACGTCAACCGACGGACGCTGTGTAGCCAAAATCAGATGCAGTCCTGTTGCTCTAGCTTTTTGCGCCAATCTGACAATTGCTGCTTCGGTTTCCACTCTATTTGTAGACATCATCATATCTGCCATCTCGTCAACCACAAGAACGATATAAGGAATTGCGCTGAAACCCATCTGTTTGTTGTAAGCTTCAATATTTCTGACCTTGGCATCTTTAAAGATTGTGTATCTGCGATCCATCTCTGCGATGGCCCACTTGAGAGCATTAATAACCTTATCCATCTCTGTGATTACTGGTGTTAACAAATGCGGAATTCCGTTGTAATCAGACAATTCAACTTGCTTAGGATCGATCATTATAAATTTAACCTCGTCAGGGGTTCTAGACATCAAGAGACTCACAATAAAGCCATTTGTAAGTACTGATTTTCCAGAACCAGTAGCCCCAGCAACTAAGATATGTGGCATTTTTTGCAAATCTGTGTATATGTCATCACCTTTTAGATTAATACCTATCCCTAGCGGAAGTCTGTATTGACCACTTAGTAATTTTTCATCACTTAAGATTTCCCTAGCATAAACTGTTTCTCTGTCTTCGTTTGGAATTTCTACTCCCACGTAACTTGTGCCAGGAATAGGGGCCTCTATTCGAAGAGAGTTTGAACTTGTTGCAAGAGCAAGTGCCAAGTCGTTGCTTAAGTTAGAAATTTTATTAACTTTCGTTCCAAGGGCAATATCCAAGGCGTACTGTGTTACAGTAGGGCCGATCAAAACGTCTACCACACTTGCCTTCACTCCAAAACTCTTAAGTGTTTGCTCTATGATGTCGGCGTTTTTATTAATATTTGCTTGAGAAGGCTTTTTCTTTTTGAAGGAATCTAAAATATCTGCCGGAGGTAGTTTCCAATTTGGATAGAGTAACTCCTCATTAACAAAAGCGCCCTCTACCGACTTCTCTACAATAGCAACTTTTGGTCCAGTTTGTTTGTCCCCAGACATTTTGGCAACCGTTTGTGGCTTATCTTGATCATTATTTTTTGATGTATCTCCAACATTGCCAGACTTACTAATCGGTGTATTATTTTGCCTTCGAAAATCACCAAAGGTGTTAATTTCTGTTGATGGAGACATAGCTGACGGATCTTCGCTTTTATTCTTTCTTAATTTTTCAAGTAGCCAATTAAATGCACGACCAATTTTCTCAAAAAAAACTACAAAACTTACCGACATCACTAAAGGTAAGGAGAATGCCATTACAAAAACTAGAAAGACTGGAGTAAAATTCAAAAAAAGTCGTTCGTTTAAGAAGTTGTAGACATGAAATCCGATCAAACCCCCATACTTTAGTGCTCTTTCGTCACCAGATGACGTGAAAAGAGATGCCATTATGGAGGAAAAAGAAATAGTAAGAAGTAGCATTCCAAAAACAGAACGCTTGGTAGCAAATGGGAAAGAGGCCTTAAACAGGTATAGCGCGAAAAGAAAGAAAAAGCCCGAGAATAATACAGTACCTGTTCCGCTTAGTGATTTAACGAAAACAAAAAGTGGTCCAGTTAAGAAATAACTAAGTGTGATTACGATTGAAATAAAAAGAAATATTAATCCGATAACTACTTTTGTTTCTTCGCTATCATAAGTTGGTTTGGGCTTACGTCTTCTTCTCATAAAAATGGATAAATATTTAGTCAATAATTGTACATAAATTTAACATAACAGTCGAAATACTGAAAGCATTCATCGTTTTATAAACTTTTGTTGGTAAGTACGAATTGATTGATGTCGACCTTTAACATTCAAAGAGGATTTCCACAAGCCACTTTCGACGTCTTTGATTTACCATTCAGCATATTTCTGTGTATCCAAACACATTTCCTGATATTATTTAATATAATCCTAAATCTGAAAATATGAAGCGCATTTTGTTCACACTTTCATTCTCAATCTTTCTACTCTTTGGATTTCAAGTTAATGCATATGGTGCCGATTTCAATGTCGTGGTTGAGAAAGTTTACGAGATTAATACACCAAACGAAATTTACATTACTGAGAATAGAAAAATCACAAATAACTCTCAGAATAGACTCATTTCTTCGGATAATACCGAAACTTTTCAAATAATTGTTTTAGGTGAAAATACCGATCAACTTTCTCCTTCGTTTTTATCGGCAAAAAGCTTTATTGACGATAAATTGGTACAAAATACCAAAGGAAGTTCGGGAATTGATACGCTTGAATTAAATATTCCGTATAACGGAGCCATCAATATTGGCCAATCAAAACAATTTAGAATTGAATATACTAATACCGGACTTACCAAGAGAACTGGTGCTTTGCTTGATATCTATGCACCGGGTTTTAGTGAGAGCTACCTTTTTGAAAATAATTCTACTAGTTACACATACAAAACCACTTTAAAAATTAATAAATCTCTAGGTGAGATTGGCTTTGTTGTCCCCTCCCCTGTCAAAGAAACAGATAACGGAGAGTTTATTGTTTATGAGATTTCGCAAGAAAGCTTAGTAGGAAGTAAAATCTGGATTCAAATTGGTAAAACACAATATTACAAATTCAATATCAAACAAGAGGTTGTCGCTTCTGACACTATAAATAAAGGCTACTCTAATGAATATCATCTTGTTATACCCAGAAGTATAGTTGAGGCAGAAACTACACAAAACGTATACTACACAAGCTTTGATCCGCTGCCAAAACAGATTGTGGAGGATGTTGATGGGAATCTAATCGCAACTTTTAAAATTCCTAGTCATGAGAATAAAACCATCCTTATAAATGGATACGCGATCGTAGATAAAATCAATGTACAAGCAACTCCTGAAAATAGCGGGACAATTTCAGACATCGATTCCACTATTTTCTCACAGTATTTGCAACCAGCTGAGTTCTGGGAAGTTGATAATCCAGAAATAATCAACAAAGCTATCGAATTGAAAGCTGAGGAAACCAATATTTATTCCATCATTGAATCCAACTACTCACATATTGTGGATACTATTGACTACTCGGACATTAAACGCTTTGGTATCAATGACCGACAAGGCGCCTTGAAAACACTTCAAGGTGGTGCTGCAGTGTGCATGGAATATTCTGATCTGTTCTTAGCATTGGCAAGAGCGCAAGGAATCCCAGCAAGAGCCGCCTTTGGCTATGGATATGACGCCAGAATCGGCGAAAATCAGCAAGATGCACATCAGTGGGTGCAAGTATACCTTCCTGGACTGAAAGAATGGTTAAGTGTTGATGTGACATGGGGTGAATCAGGACCATCTTTAATCGGAGGAGATTTAAATCATTTTTACACTCACATAGCTTCTCTCGACCCAGATTCTCCACCCTCAGTTCAACGTACAAGTTATGG
>JAGQLL010000043.1 GCA_020429395.1 Candidatus Dojkabacteria bacterium
CATGTATTACTTCGGGAGGAAATCCAAAAAACTGTGATCAATACAATCCAAACGATTTGCTGGTATTAAATACAACACATAACCTTAGGAATGAATGGGTTAAGTACAACAATCCCCATAAGAGGAAACTATTTAGAAGATAACAAAGTCGAATACTTATTTCCAACTGGAGAGAGAATTTACTCAACTACCAGACTAATGGATCTGTCTTTTAATGACGTAGTGGACACAAACTCTATCGGTATTCCCGCAAATAGTCAGGGGAATTTGAATATAAATACTACATCCTCTATGCAAGATTACTCACCAAAACCCATTTCTTGGTTAGATCTGCCTTACTGGTCCGAGAGTTCTGGTAGTAGCACATCAGGTAGTCGGAACGCATTACTATTCGAATTCCATGATTCCGAGATGAATCCCATAGGTGTGAATAGTTTTGGAGCTTGGTTCGGAGACATCGAAACACGTACAGATAGTGTCCCTGCATTCGCAAGGGTTTATGACAGCGCACAAAACTCTTTAACAGAAAATATCATAATATCGGAAAATGATGACACAGACTTAAATCAATGTGGAAATACAACGGGAATTGCTGAAGGATGTGGCAATCACACCACTCGTTGGATTGGGTTTTCAGAGTTAAGCAATACCAGAATTCAAAAACTGCTTGTGGCTGTCGGCGAAGACGACCTAGGTGCAGACGGATCTAGAGAACACTTGAGTTTTACTGGTCCCACAATCGCTATGGCTTCAACTTGTGCTACCCCAACTGTAAACATTATCCCAAGTCCAAGTACAACCCCAATTCCTTCTCCAACGCCAACAGTATTGCCTACAATAACAATAGAACCTACTCCTACAAATACCCCCTCACCAATACCCACCTTTACTTCCACACCCATACCTACGGTTGTTATCACCTCTGCTATCACACCGTCTATAACATCTAGTCCAACAACAACTCCAAACCCTACCGTGGAGTCGCCGACCATCACTCCAACCCCTATTTCATTAACTTTGAAACCAAAACTTTGTTTAAAAAGCTACAAATGGAACCATCAAACCAAAATACGTATTATTCAGAGGATTGTTATAATGATAATGAACAATATATGTGCGAAGTGACTATTTGGAAGTCTATTTGGTTTCCGAATCTAGCCAATCAGCATATTTCTTTGAAATTGCTAGAAGTGGAATAGCAATAATTGCGGGGTTATCGTAAGAATGAATCTTGAGAACTTCAGTCTCGATTCGTTCATAGTTTTCAAATCTAGTCTTGATTAACAAAATGCATTCATTACTTTTCTCTATTTTGTCCTCTTTAGGTGGCCAGAAATAAGAGGATGTCATTTCGGGGATAATATTTATACAACCTGCTATACGTTTTTCCAAGATATGTTTACCTATCTTTTCAGCTTCTGCCTCATCACTGCAAGTGACATATATGATTGCATATTCCGACATTATAGATTCATAAATAAATTAATATAATCAATTAAACTGATTAAATTTTAAGATACTTTTCCTCAGCCAACTTTGCCATCAATAAAGTATCGCCTGTTACGACATGATTCTTTACTAGTTCTTCATAGAGTCCTTTTAGTGGAATTTCTACTTTTTCAACAATTTCATTTTCCTCTAATTTTGTCTTATCGATATCAAATTCTGTAACTAAATAAATTGTGCGTAAGCCTGAAATTCTGACTCCGTTTGAATATTCAACTAACATCTCATAATTGCCTCCTTTTAAACCTAATTCTTCTGCTAATTCTCTTTTCAAAGCAACTAAACCTTGCTCACTTTTATCATCTAACCTGGCACCAACGAAGTCAGTCATAATTGATTTTGGACCTTGCCTCCACTGCTTTACTAGTAACACTTTTTTATCATTTGTTACAGGAATAGCCATATAGATATCTGGGAAATCTACCATGTCCCACTCTACGATATTACCATTTGGGAGCTTTATAGTTTCGTCAAAGACGTTAACCTTTTTGCCTTTGTATGATGGAAATCTGTTGATCACTTTATATTGATGCTTATCCATAGTTATTTGCTTTTTAATAATGATTTTATTTTTAATATGATGTATTCAAATTTAGTTTGGATTAATTCTTAATTTCCTCGTGCTTTTACACTTTCTTCAAGTTGAGATACATTTGAAATGAATATTTTTGATGGATCATTATCGCCGAAGATTCTGCGACAATCCTCTTCATTCCAACTTGCTATCCAGGACAAGAGTCTTTCTCTCATATTGTCCGAAAGAACGATAGATATAATCGCTTTATCATTAAAATTTATCCCACCTTTTATATGATGATATCCGTTGAAATGATTTTCTTCTAAGGGAAGCCTTTGTAATAGTTGATCTCCATCAAGGATAAAAAAGAAATATGGCATTTTCTGGTTTACATATTTTAAGTTAATTTCATCAGAAGTATCCATTTCTCTGGTTTCTACCAAAACTCCTTCCATATGTGGAATACTAAATTTACCATTATCAATAGCACCAGGAAGATACATTGGATCAAACATATGAGTCTCAATAGTCTGAATACCAGACTGCTTTAATACATTCCATATACCTTTATACATTTCCTCTCCGCCATCTAATCCTTGATACCAATCAATAGGGATACATCCACCTGCAACATTTTCAAGTGTTAATTTTGGATGGGACATTGGCAATCCAGTAGTATATTTCGGTCTAATGGTATCAAAAACAACGTCAATCTGAGGATCACCATCTACAATTCTCACTACACCATAACACCCCGCACTAGGAATGAAGATTAGTTGATCCAATTTCAAGGTGTTAACATCTACTAGTTCATACTGATTTAGCATAAAATCAGTTGATCCGACGACGCCACTAGGTTTAATATTTCTATAATTACCTTCACGGATGCTTTCTAACTCAGGAACTAAGTGTTCAACAGATTCTTGATCACCCCAACTCATGAGCAACCTCAGCCGAGCCAAACTCTGCGAGTCCTCAATTAAAACACCACTTAGTAATTCTTGTTCTGCACTATGCAACGATTCTGACACTGCACTATAAAACAATACAACTGTGTCTTCTTCGTCGGCATCTTCATCTAACAACCCTTCTTCAATAAATTTTCTTTTTACACCTTCGACAAGCTCATGATGGTATTCCTTACGCATCTTTATTTCCTCTATACTATTCAGAATTTGAATTTTCACATCTTCTCTCCCTGATTTTATCTTTTTAGATTTGTATCTTTCTTCCCGGTCATGAATCTCATCATCAAAATTCCAAGCTCTTTGTAATAATGAATCAGGATTGAATATTCTCAATAAATATACAGTTAGTAATGATCTTGGGTTAAGGGTATCTATATTAATAGGATCTACGTCAGCATTATCCTGGAACTCAGGTCCTTCGCCATCTGTATATTCAACCATATCTTATTATTAATGAGATAAAATATTCAATTTGATTAATATATAGTGTTCAACAATTGTTCACCACTTAAGTAAACATTATAAGATACGTTTAAGCTTTGCTATTTCTTGAAGCAATTACATCCATCTCCAAACTAGCCCCTAGTGGTAAAGATACCACTCCAACAGCTGTTCTTGCAGGTAAAGGATGTTTAAAAGTTTTCATATAAACCTCATTTAGTTCTTTTAATTCGGACAAATCAGTCAGGTATAAATGCACTCTCACAATATCGTCTATCGTCAAACCAGCCTCTTTAAGTATATTCATTACATTTTTCATAACTTGGACAAATTTTTCCTGAACAGTTTCACCTACTAAGACGCCATTTTCCCAGTGTATCTGGCCCGAAACAAAGACGAGGTCACCTAC
>JAGQLL010000044.1:0-1675 GCA_020429395.1 Candidatus Dojkabacteria bacterium
ATTACTTCTAGGAGTGTTCTTCTTTACGATAACTGTTCGAAAAGCAAGCTTAGGTCCTGACATCTGTATAAATTTTGATTTGATGCTATCAAGTTCTTGTTCTTGTGAGATTGTTTTATTTACTTTGTACATAATTATTAAATAAAAATTATGTACATAGTGTAGGTAAACTCTATGAAAGAAACATTTTAGAATTGTAATGATTGTGTTAAGAATTTTGCTTGAGAGGCAGTGTGTAATAGAAGGTGGCTCCTTGGCCAAATTCACTTTCTACACCAATTTGGCCGTGGTGTGCTTTCACAATCTCTTTCGAAATAAACAAACCTAGTCCAAGACCTTCAATGTTACCTTTAGCTTTCTCTGTTTGGAAAAACTTATTGAAAATCTTTTCTAATTTTTCTGCGTGGATGCCTTTCCCAAAGTCTTGTACAGAGATTTTTACCCTATCTTTTACTTTTTTCATATTCACTTTGATTTCGCCCTTTCTTGGAGAATGTTTAATGGCATTTGTGAGTAAATTCATTGTCACTTGATTTATTCTATTTGGATCTGCTTCTATCACAAGGGCTTTTAGGTCAGTTTCGAATTTTATTGTTCGTCCTTTTAACATTGGCTCTACTGCGAGAACTGATTTTTTTGTGTGATCGACTATTTCCACTTCGTGAAAATTTAGCTTGAATTTATTTGTTTCAATTCTACTAACATCAAGCATTACATTAAGTAAGTCTGTGAGTTTGTTAACTTCACGAGTAAGAACTGACATATATTTAGGGAATTCCTTATAATTATTAACTGTTGATTTTTGATTGAGTAACTGAAGATATCCTTTTATTATTGTCAATGGAGTTTTTATTTCATGACTGGCGATACTAATAAATTCATCCTTTTTTCTTTCTAATTTCTTTTGCTCAGTAAGGTCTACAAATAAGAACAGGAAAGACTTTTCATCAGGATCAACGATGATTCCACTAAGTAGGACCGGGACAAGAGAGCCATCTTTATGTGCGATTTCGATTTCAATTGGACCCCCGTAACCGTATTTTAGGATTTTTTTGATAGTGTCTGATTTTTGTTGATGATATGTGACAGGAACTACGGATACTAAGTCCAAATTTTTTTCTTTAATTTCGCTCAATTTGTAACCTAACATTTTTAAGAATTTTCTGTTCGCATTAGTAATGTGTCTCTGCGAGTCTGTAAAAATCAAACCGACTATATTGGAGTGAATGAAGTTGGAGAATAATTGTTGCTCTTTTTTTGCACTTTTTTCAGATTTCTTCTTGTCGGATATATCTGTAGCAGAAATAATTAGAAAAGGATTCGTTTCGTCAGCATTTATGAGGGTGACGCTCACAAGTACATATATTTTTGATTTCTCTGATAGATACAAGACGTCCTCATAACTCGACGTTTTATAATCAGAAATATCTGATATCGTTTTAATAAGATGCTGCTTTGTTACTTCGGAATTACTCCAAGGGGAACAATCATATATCTTTTTTCCTAATAAATTTTCTTCGCCCCCGGGGACTATTACTGAGAATGCTTTGTTAACTTCCAACACAGTTCCATCGCTACTAGTGACGGCAAATATAGTTGTATGTTCTTCTGATACATATTTGAACTTTTGTCTTGCAAATTCAAGGTTTTTTGAAGTTTTACGAAGTTCTCTTAA